>JAAHGE010000266.1 GCA_010672635.1 Desertifilum sp. SIO1I2
GCTGTAGCCATTTCCCTGAAAAATGGGGCGGGGCAATAGGGCTTGGTTGGTGTGGCTAACAATCACCTTTTTTCCAAGCTGAAACCAATAGGCTAAATACTGTTTAACTTGCGTTTCCGATGCCATAATCCGCCTACAACTCCGTGCAATTTCCTGGTGTCTGGTTGACCTACCCCCATTGGATAGGGCTTTAGTTATGAAGTTAGGTTACGACCTGTTTCTGAGTGCAAACTTTTATTCATTAAAATCTGTAAGTCTTAATAATAGAAAGCTAAGACTCAAAAGCATTTGATAGTTATATCCTAGCTTTTGTTACCCTCCATCCAACGGAGAAGAGGGGTTTAATTATTGTTAAGTTATCAAACAAACCGATTGGAAATCGTCTGTCGAATGGCGGGTTCAGAGCCAAGATATCGCCAAGCAGCGGTGTTAAAACTGAAGTGAGTCTCATCGTTGAGTCTGCCCTAACCTGACTGAGTAGAGCGATCGCTCTGTTGCCAGAGCGGTAAAGGCGTCCCCAACTGCGACAGATTAAGAACATATCCCCCCGTAACCAAATCGACCCGATGGGCGATCGCGCTCAGGCGGCGCACCAAATTCCCTAGGCGATCGCGAAACAGCCGCCCCATTGGATAGGCCGGAACCACTCCCCAGCCCGTTTCCTCCGCCACCCAGATCGAATCCGCCTCCGTTTGAGCCAAGCTTTCGAGTAACTGAGTTTGGATCGCCTGCCATTGGCGTTCCTCTTCGTGTAAAAAATTCGCCAGCCAAGTTCCCAAAGAATCTACCAACAGACAATGAGAAACTGGCGTTACCCTCAACGTTGAGGCCAACTCCGCACTCACCTCCAGAGTTTGCCAACTCGCCGGACGGCGCTGCTGATGGGCCGCAATGCGCTGCTGCCATTCGCGATCTTGGGGATCGAGGGTGGCAGTTGCCACATAAACGACCGATTTTCCGGTTTGTTGAGCTAAATACTCAGCCCACTCGCTTTTACCCGACCGAGCCGGGCCCGTCACTAAAATAATTTGTCCCATTGCGATTGTTGTCTAGACCTTTGGGGAATTTTAAGGTAACAACTAAATAGGCACTCAATCTGGGCAGTCCGATGAAACCTGAACTGAAGCGAATCGAGGCAACATTAGATCGTATCTCAAGCGATAACAATCGTACCGCCTCGGCGTCGCCAACCTACTCCTTTCAGTTGCTTCCTGCAACTCCAGACAAAAAAGCATGGCCCAAGCGGGAAGAGTCGGGTAAACCCCCAAGCCTTCCCAAACTGAAAACTCCCAGCTTTAGCACCCACCAAAATGCGGCCAACCCAGCTTTAGCCGTTAGCTTGCTGACTCAAATTCAAGAAATTGCTCAAGGTTGGCAAGATGAGCTACAGCAGACCGTCCGCAGCGTCCAAGACTTATATTTAGAAGGACCGATTGTCGATGGCTGGCTGGAATCTGAACCGCAATCGTTTGAAACCTCAGAAGTCCGCAAAACGGCGAGCGATCGCTTAATGGACTACAAAGCCGTAGCCCAACAAGCAGGCGGTCAGGTGGTCTACGAAACGCGAGGCGCAGGCTATCGCCTCTGCGGGTTAGGAGAAGATGGGCAATTATGGTTTCGTCCCTGTCCGCCCGAACAAGTCCCTAGCGTGAGTTTAGCGATCGCGCGTTACCAAAAACTCCGCCAACTCCTAGCCCGCAAGCAATACCTAGAAACTCGCCTGTCGCAGTTGGCCGAAACGCTCGTCATTTTGCACGGCCATCTCCAAGAGGAGCAAAAAACCAAAGGAGATTGAGGCAAACTTGCAACGGATGGATGACGCGATCTGGTGTTGCCAGCAATCTCCAACAGCCCTGCTGAATCTACTGTCGTTTAAGGGTGCAAGCGTTCTTTAGACCTAACCGCGAATGTATGAATACTCCCCAAATTTCCGCGATTATCTGCACCCATAACCGAGATAGCTATCTTGGGGCGGCGATTGATAGTTTATTGGCGCAAGAGTTCCCCCATTTTGAAGTGATTGTCGTAGACAATGCATCGAGCGATCGCACGGCAGAAGTGATTGCCGAACGCGCCTCCCATCCCCGCCTCAAGTCGGTTTACGAACCCGTGACGGGGCTATCTGTTGCCCGCAATACCGGGGCGAACCACGCCCAAGGGGAAATCCTCGCCTATTTAGATGATGACGCGATCGCAACGCCCCAATGGTTGAGCGTCTTATATGCAGCCTACCAAGCCGATGAAAAATTAGCGATCGCCGGGGGCAAAGTCACCCTCATTTGGCCCGAAGGCATCACCGCCCCCCCTTGGCTATCGGGCAGTTTAGCCGGAAATTTAGGCGCGTATGACTTGGGAGATCGACCCGTTTCGATCGAAAACCCCGGCTTAACCCCACGGGGGCTGAACTATTCCATTCGCCGTTCTTTCCTCGAACAAATTGGCGGTTTCGATCCCAATCTCGGACGGGTGGGTAAAAAGTTACTATCCAACGAAGAATTAATGATGACTGAATTAGCCATAAAACTGGGCTGGCAAGTCCTCTATCTTCCGGAAGCCCTCGTTGCCCATCATGTGGCCCCAGAACGGGTAAACCGTCAATGGTTCCTCAGCCGCAGTTGGTGGCAAGGGATTAGCGAATGTTACCGCGAAGAACTCGCCGGCCGAACGGGGGCGGGACAATTGCGCCGGGGAGGCGAACGTTTGCTGCGAGGTCTTTATAAATCAGTTAAATACTTTAGCGATCCTGCCCAACGATTCGATAACTTGGTATATGCTTACGGTCAAATCGGTTACTTGAGCGTCGCAATCCCTGGTTTGCTTAAACGTCCCGAATCTCACCCTGCCGCTAGTATAGTTGACTGACTGCTGCCCGCGCTGACCCTGTGCTGCCATTCGATTTTGTCATCTGGAGGTTGTTTGCATCCTGACGCCTTAAGCTAGCGCATTGCACCCTAGAAACGATCGCACTCTGTAGTGTCTATTGATTTGTTCGCTTGTTGTTTGCATACTGGGTAAATCACCATGAGTCCCGCAACCTCTAAACTTCCAGTTTCTGTTTTAATTCCTGCCAAAAACGAAGAAGCTAATCTTCCCGCTTGTTTGCAGAGTGTAGCGAGAGCGGATGAAGTCTTTGTGGTGGATTCGCAAAGTAGCGATCGCTCTGAAGAGATTGCTAAAAGCTTTGGCGCTCAAGTCGTCCAGTTTCACTTTAACGGTCACTGGCCGAAAAAGAAAAACTGGGCCTTAGAAAACTTGCCCTTCCGCAACGAATGGGTGTTAATTGTGGATTGCGACGAACGCATTACCCCCGAATTGTGGGACGAAATTGCGATCGCCATCCAAAATCCCGAATATAACGGTCACTACCTCAACCGTCGCGTCTTCTTCCTCGGTCGCTGGATACGCCACGGCGGACGCTATCCCGATTGGAATATGCGCCTATTTAAACATAAATCGGGACGCTACGAGAACCTCGGCACCGAAGGCATCCGCAACACCGGAGATAACGAAGTTCACGAACACGTCATCCTTGAAGGACAAGCCAGCTATCTCAAAAACGATATGCTGCACGAAGACTTCCGCGACATCTACGAATGGTTAGCCCGCCACAACCGCTACTCCAACTGGGAAGCCCGCGTCTATTACAATATCCTCCAAGGCAAAGACGACAGCGACACCATTGGCGCAGACTTATTTGGCAATGCCGTTCAGCGCAAGCGCTTTTTAAAGAAAATTTGGGTACGCCTGCCCTTTAAACCCACCCTGCGATTTATCCTCGTCTATTTCCTCCGCCTCGGCTTCCTCGATGGCATCCCCGGCTATATCTACTCGCGCTTGCTCAGTCAATACGAATATCAAATCGGCGTCAAGCTATACGAATTACGTAAATTTGGCGGAAAACTCAATGTCTCCGAGTCAGCCGTCGTCACCCCTCCCGCCATGCCACAACCCGATACCTCTTCTTAATCTTGTCCTCCTGTGGTACAAGCCTCTCTCTTGTGCCACATCTTTCACTTCAACTCGCGTCAATTTATCCTTAACCCATGACCGCCGATATTCCTCAAACCCCACCAGAACCGCATCCGTTAGAAGCCGAACCTTGGGTAGATTTAAGACAATATGACCAAGCTTGGTTTCAGCGCGGACGTTCTAGCGGGTTTGTTTTATTGTGGTGGTTAGTACAGGCGACGATCTTTCCCTTAACACCGCATCATCTGAGTGGCATTCGCGCCGCCATCTTACGACTATTTGGGGCAAAAGTAGGTAAAGGCGTCGTCATTCGTCCAACAGCGCGATTTACCTTTCCCTGGAAAATTGAAATCGGCGATTACAGTTGGATTGGCGATGATGTGGTTTTATATAGCTTGGACTCTATCTCTATTGGCAAACATGCCGTAATTTCCCAAAAGTGCTATCTCTGCACGGGAAGCCACGATATCCACAGCGTCAACTTTACCCTGAAAACAGCACCCATTACCATTGGCAATGGGGTATGGGTCGCCACGGATTGTTTTGTCGGGCTAGGTGTCGAAATTGGCGCGAATTCAGTGGTTGGGGCCCGGAGTAGCGTCTTCCGTTCTCTCCCATCAGGATACATCTGCTTAGGCACCCCGGCGCGTCCCCAGGCTCCCCGTCAGCCTCCGCAGTGAAGCGATCGCTCGCTTCTTATGTGAGTTAAGCCATTGCTTGCCAAATCAATGCCTTTTTCTCCACGCTCTTGACAAATTCATCTTTGCCATCCATGTAGCTTTCAATATCCCAGGGATGCTGCTTTGCTAACTGTCGTTTCAATTCACTGTATTGCTGGGCAACATCAGGATGGGCAATCATGTAGTCACGAAAAGCTAAATGACGAGAGATTTCAGGCGAACCCACCTCATAGGTATGAACGTTGTGGGTTCTAATCTCAGAGGAACGATGCTTACGGAAGTAACGCCGACCAGAAAGTCCAAATTCGCCCATTGCTTCGTATCCAATGGCTGCCATTTCTCCGTTGCGTGCATCAATTTGGGTAATGCTTTTAACTTCAATGAGAAAATCAATGACAGGTTTGGCGTAAATGCCTGGAATTGCGGTGCTGCCGATATGATGAATGGCAACGATGTTTTCTCCCATCGCCAATGCGAGTTGCTTAGACTCCTTTTGAAACTCTTCCTGCCACGCTGGATCGGGTGGGACAACTTCTACTTTCATATTCAACAAGGCGCTCAGAGCGGGATGAATATCCTACCGTAGCGATCGCCTTTTCTATCCACTTCACCCAATCAGGCGATCGCCAAATTTATCTATCTAAAGATAGATCCTTATCCGCTCGCGACTTTTAACCGATCTCAAGAATGCGATCGTGCCGCAAAAATAAGATAGCGACAAGATAGAGCATTTACCTAAGAAAGAAAATATCTTGAGGAACAATGGCACACTTACTACAGATTGATGCAAGTCCGCGTGGAGAACGTTCCCATTCTCGTCGTATGACTCGTGAGTTTGTTGAACAGTGGCAACAGCACCATCCCAATGATACGGTCGCCTATCGAGATGTGGGTCGCAATCCCATTCCCCATCTCGATGAAGACTGGATTGCAGCAGCTTTTTCACCCCCCGAACAGCATACGCCCCAACTCCAGGAAGCGCTTCGCCTCAGCGATCGATTGGTAGACGAATTTCTGGCGGCGGATATTTATGTGATTGGCGTTCCCATGTATAACTTCAGCATTCCCAGCGGATTTAAAGCGTATATCGATCAGATTGTCCGCATTGGGCGCACCTTTGAGATTGAATTCAATGATGGTGGCAAAGTGTATAAACCACTCGTCCTCGGCAAGAAAATGTATATCATTGAAGCACTGGGAGATTCTGAGTTTCAACCAGGGAGACGCTACGAAACCATGAACCACCACGATCCTTACCTGATAACCGTTTTTGGGTTTATGGGCATCACGGATATTACCTTTATTCACGTCGAGAATGATGAATATGGCGAGAACACGCTAGCAGAGTCGATCGCGAATGCTCGCCAAAAAATTACTGAGCTAGTTGCTGCATAAGGGAGTGAATACTAATTTATGGTAGGGATTGAATACCTCTATGTCCTGAAACTGATTGCAGCCCTTGGATGTGGATTAATCGCAGGAGTATTCTTTGCCTTCTCAACCTTTGTCATGAACGCTCTGGCGCAACAACCACCCGCCCAGGGAATTGCCACCATGCAATCTATTAACGTTACGGCGATCAATCCCTGGTTTATGACCGCATTTTTGGGTACGACTGTTGTTTGTCTCGTTTTAATGGTGTATTCGCTCCTTCAGTGGCAACAACCTGGCGCTGCTTATTTGCTTGTCAGCGCTTTGTTTTACTCGATCGGTTGTTTCGGAGTGACAATGGTGTTTAATGTACCGCTCAATGATGCACTGGCTGTTGCCAATCCCAACAGTCCAGAAGGAACCAATCTCTGGGCGAGATACCTGACAAGCTGGACGTTTTGGAACCATATTCGGACGATCGCCGCATTCATTGCAGCAGCCTTATTCACAATGGTACTCAATACTCCCTAATTAACTGACAAAACTCTCAAAACCCCTATCCCTTCCTAGGTTAGGTTTCGCTAACGCTAACCCAACACTTGCGGCTAGGAAGGTTGGGTTTCGCGGTGTCAAACCCAACTACAAAAAAGATTTGCCAGTCAACCGACAATACTCCATCAAAACTGTAGAGTTCAATGAATGCAGTGGATGTGCGTCAACAGATTGTATGTTCCACTGCATTCATTGAA
>JAAHGE010000267.1 GCA_010672635.1 Desertifilum sp. SIO1I2
TACTCATCTCTAGAATTTCCTTCACCTTCTGCGATCGCAAGCATTCGCCTTTATATTCAGCAAAGTTGGCACACCTTAACGCGATCGCAGAAGGTGAAGGAAATTCTAGAGATGAGTTCACGAACGATGCCTCATACCTACCTTTTTCCACCTTAGCAAGCTTTGGCCCCGCTCAGTCAGAGCGCCCCTAGATTGAGACGGTTCATGGAAAAGAGGGGGTGCGGTTTTAGAGAAATTCGCCGCGTGCAATCAGAATGACTCGGCCGCCAACATTCACTTCTATCCCTTCTTCGCGTTTCCCGGCTTTGAGCAACAAAAGAGAGGGACGTTGAATTTCATACCCCTGTTCTACAGCGACTTCAATTTCTGATTGGGCAAAATAAGCATGTTGCACCAGATACCCCGCTAAACAGCCATTAGCGCTGCCGGTGGCTGGATCTTCGGCGATGCCAAAGTAGTCAGCAAAAACCCGAACGCTGAGTTGATTTTCCGGCAAATAGGTTTCAGGAGAAAAGACCAAAATAGATTTAGCAGCGATTGTCTCCACTAGGGAAAATAACTTTTCTCGATTTACCCGACAGGCTTTGAGAGCAGCGAGGGTTTTGAGGGGAACAATAATAAAGGGAACGCCTGTAGACACCGATTGAACTGGATAGTTAGAATCAATTTCTTCTGGAGAAATCTGCAAGATTTCAGCGAGAATTTTAGCATCAATTGGGGGTTCAAAGCTGGGTGGATTTTGACGCATCCAAACGATTTCTTCTCCGTCCGTTTGGGCTGAAAAAGTGACTGGAATTTGACCCACTTTCAGGTTAAGATTGACCTGCTGAGCGGTAGATTGAAGCAGAAGCTGGCGAATGATGTAAGCCGTTCCTAGGGTGGGATGACCTGCAAAAGGGAGTTCGGCTGCGGGGGTAAAAATTCTGACGTTATAGCCTCCCTTTTCGGGCTGTTGCGCTGTAATAAAAGTGGTTTCTGAATAATTAATTTCTTTGGCGATCGCTTGCATCTGAGTATCCGATAAGTCAGAAGCATCAGTAAATACCGCAAGTTGATTGCCCGTATACTTGTCGATTGCAAAAACATCGACAACCGCATAAGGTAGCTTTATTGCCATTAGCCGACTGTCTCCTGTAAAACATTGAGATTGTTTTTACTTAACAGAAGTTTGTTTCAGGAGTCAACCAAGACGGCGCAAAAAAGCCCCAAGTTCACCTGTTCAAGAGGGATCGCGTCTTAGGGATGATACCGGGAGCGAAAATTTCCTGATAGTCTAGATATAAGGTAGCAGAAATCACCTGAGTCTTCGGGTAAAAAAGACTCCATCCGGGGAAGTTGGGCAAAAGGCAATCGCGATCGCCTTGAGTCTGAACGCCATCGATCCCTGAATGATTGTAATAAAATCCCTTGGGGAATTCTAACTAACACAGAGCGCTGAGCAATAAACGCTCAACTTTAACAAACAGCAAAGAAAAAAATGGTTCGTCGCAAAAGCCCGCCTAGCAATTTTAAAACCCTCAATCGGGAAAATCTCCTGAATCGAATTACAACTCGAATTCGACAATCATTAGAACTTCAAGAGATTCTCGACACAACCGCCAGGGAAATTCGTTCCTTCTTAGAAATGGATCGGGTAAAAATTTATCGGTTTTTACCGGATGGTAACGGAGAAGTGATCGCCGAATCGATCGTCAATGGCGCTTTACCCTCACTGTTAGGATTGTGCTTTCCCGCCAGCGACATTCCGGCCCATACGCGCGAAATGTTTATCAAAGTTCGCCAACGGGTAATTGTCGATGTGGTTTCCGCTCAAAAAACGCTGCACCAACTCGACAACCCCAACACTGGAGACAGCCTAGCGATCGAAGACGTGCGTTATGCTCCCGTCGATCCTTGCCACATTGAATATTTAACAGCAATGGGCGTCTGTTCGTCCCTAGTCGTTCCCATTTTGCACCACAATCAACTCTGGGGTCTACTGGCTTGCCACCATCGCACCCCCAAAACCCATAGCGAAACCGATCTCAAGATTGTGCAACTCTTGGTCGATCAAGTCTCGATCGCGATCGCCCAAGCCGATCTGCTAGCGCGCGCCCGCCAGCAAGCTGAAGATGAAGCCAAAGTCAACCAAGTTAGCTATCTGCTGCACGCCCCGATGGAATCCACTGAAATTCGGCAAACCGTGCTTGAAGAAGTTGTCAAAGTTTTAGAAGGATGTGGCGGACGACTCTACATTACCGCCGATCCCACCGGGCAACCCGCCCAAATCTACACCTATGGCAGCCAACCTCGCCTTGAAGCGTCCTGCCTTCTAGAAGAGACAAACCTATGGCAGAGAATTATTGGTTCTTGGAATCCCATGTCCGACTGGAAAGCCCTTCTCAGCTATGCCAATGCCTCCAGAGTTTCCCAAGAGAATAGCACCGCTTCTGGATTCTCGCGTTCCTTACTGTTTCCCGATGTAGCCGACGATTTCGATCTGGGGGTTCCAGCAGGTCCTTATTGCTCCTTAACCCACCCCAGCACGCTGCATCATCATCTGATTTCTCACCTGCACATTATCAAGGATATTTACAACGAACCTCAATTGGAATCGGCAGTCGGGGCCTTTCAAGACACCAGCATTCGTTCCTTGTTAATCGTGCCCCTACGCTATCAGCAACAATGCATTGGCTGTATTAGTATTTTTCGCCCCGAAATTGAAACCGAAACCCTGTGGGCGGGGCGTCAAGATCGCGATTGCCGCAACTATCGCCCTCGCGCTTCCTTTGAGGCTTGGCGAGAAACCATCCGAGGACAAGCCAAACCCTGGACAGAAGATGATATCCGCCTAGCTGTGGCCATTGGCATTCACCTATATTTGGCCGTAATGCAAAAGCGCGTTGAGGAGATGATTCGCCACCAAGCGTCTCACGACTTACTAACGGGTTTGCCCAACCGCGTCTTATTTTGCGATCGCCTCACCCTATCCCTCGCCCAAACTCAGCGCTACGGGCAAAAGCTAGCCGTCATTTTCCTAGACCTAGATGGCTTTAAAACCATTAATGATACCCTCGGTCATGCTGAGGGCGATCGCCTGCTCAAAAGCGTTTCCTCACGCCTCAAACATTGTTTAGGCCCGGACGATCTCGTCGCCCGTTGGGGGGGAGATGAATTTACCATCCTTGTGAGTGCTATTAGTAGTAGCGAAGATGCTGCCAGAATTGCCCAAAAGATTCTCAATACCCTCAGCACGCCCTTTCAATTTGAAGAAGATCGAACCCACCAAATCACCTCGCTGCACGTTAAAGCCAGTTTAGGGATTGCGATCGCCCCTTATGATGGCGAAGATGTCGATACGCTCTTAAAAAATGCCGACGCCGCCATGTATCGGGCTAAACAACAGGGGCGCAATAATTACCAGCTTTATACCTCCGCCATTGGGACTAAGATTCTCGAACGCTTAGTGTTAGAAAATAACTTGTACAAAGCATTAGATGGTCATGAGTTTTTGCTGCACTACCAACCGCAAATCAACCTAGAAAACGGGCAAATTGTGGGAATGGAAGCTTTACTGCGCTGGCAAAGTCAGGAATTGGGCGGACTGGTTTCACCGTTGCAGTTTATTCCCTTAGCTGAAGAAACGGGACTAATTTCTCCGATTGGAGAATGGGTTTTACGCACAGCCTGCGCTCAAAATCGGGCGTGGCAGCTTGCCGGACTTCCCCCTTTACCCATTGCCGTAAATCTTTCAGCGCGGCAATTTCAAAATAAAAACCTCGTCAGCACCATCAATCAAATCCTCAAAGAAACGGGATTAGAATCGCAATATTTAGAAATTGAAATCACTGAAAGTATCGCGATTCAGGATATGAACTTCACCATTGAAGTGCTGCATCACCTCAGAAATCAAAATATCCAGATTGCAATGGATGATTTTGGTACGGGTTACTCTTCCCTGGGTGCCTTAAAGCATTTGCCCATTAATAAATTGAAAATCGACCGCGTTTTTGTTCGCGATCTCGTCATAGATTCTAACGATGCCGCCATTATTCGCGCGATTGTTGCCTTGGGGCATGGCTTAAAATTAAAAGTGATTGCCGAAGGGGTAGAAAACTTAGAACAACTCCAGTTTTTGAAGAGTGCTAAATGCGATGCCATGCAAGGCTATCTGTTTAGCAAACCCCTATCGGCTGAGGCTGCAACTCGCCTTTATCAATGCCAATATGCCGGGAAATTAGGGCAAAACTCAGTAGCCTTTAGCTGAAATTAACCCAGGACTTCTCCTTGCCATGATTCTTGTTTTTGGTAGCATTAACCTCGATTTGGTGACTCAAGTTCAGCGGTTGCCCCAAGCTGGCGAAACCCTATCAGGACAAGCTTTTTTTACCGTACCGGGCGGTAAAGGTGCGAACCAAGCCGTAGCTGCCGCCCGTTTGGGTATCCCGACGCGAATGGTGGGTCGAGTGGGGGGCGATCGCTTTGGGGCAGAATTATTAGCAGGGTTGCAAACCGCAGGCGTGAATACTGAAGGCATTGAAATTGACGCCTCTACCCATTCTGGCGTTGCCGTTATTGCCGTCGATGCCCAAGGCGAGAACACCATCACCATCGTCGCCGGGGCAAACGGCCGTTTAGAGAACCGCGACGTGTTGCGCCTCAAAAGCCACCTCCCGCAAGCCTCAGCCCTGTTATTACAGCTAGAAATTCCTCTCCCTGTAGTGGTACAAGCCGCCCAAGCTGCCCAAGCGGCTAGGGTTCCCGTCATTCTCGATCCTGCCCCAGTTCCAGCCCAGTTTCCCCCAGAACTCTATCCCTTAGTCAAAATTTTGACGCCTAACGAAGTGGAAGCCAGCCAACTCGTCGGTTTCCCCGTCAACAGTCCAGAAACCGCCGCCCAAGCCGCTACCCTCCTCAGACAGCGGGGGGTGGAAAACGTCATCATTAAGCTAGGGCGTCAAGGCGCTTACTGTGCGACTCCCCAGGAAGCCTTTACCGTACCTGCCTTTGGGGTAGAAGTGGTGGATACGGTGGCGGCGGGAGATGCTTTTAATGGGGCGTTAGCGGCTGCTCTGGATTTGGGGTTATCCTTAAAAGAGGCGATCGCGTGGGGGGCAGCCAATGGCAGCCTATCCACCACCCAAGCCGGGGCGCAATCTTCCTTACCGGATCGGTACCGCTTAAAAGAGTTTTTGCTCGCCCAAGGGATTTCTTCAGGTGTGGATTCTCTGAGTTAAGCTAGCAACAACGAAGCATTTCAATTTTTTTTGATGACATTTTCTGCTGCTTTACTCTCTCCCAAAGTTGTTGCCGGATTCCATGCCCTTTCCGATCCCTTGCGGTTGCAAGTTTTGGAACTGCTGCGATCGCAAGAACTGTGCGTTTGCGAACTGTGCGAACAACTCCAGGTTCCCCAGTCCAAACTCTCCTTTCATCTCAAAGCCCTTAAAGAAGCAGAACTCGTCCGCCCGCGCCAAGAAGGACGATGGATTTATTACAGCCTCAATTTGCCTCAATTCGCCGTTTTAGAGCAATATCTAGCTGAATATCGCCGTTTTTGCGAAATCATCCCCGCCCGTCCTTGCAACGAGTAGGAAGAGGGTGGGGGAAAGGAGTGCTGAGTGTAAAGTGCTGAGTGCTGAGTGAGAAGAGGGTGGGGGAAAGGAGTGCTGAGTGTAAAGTGCTGAGTGCTGAGTGAGAAGAGAGTACGGAGTTAAAACCCAATACTGTATCCCCCCATCTCCCCATCCCCCCACCCTCTTCCCGACTCAGCTTGACAAATCAAAAAAACTTGATTTGATAGAGGTAGGGATAAACTTTTATCCCCGAACCTCGCCTTTCACTCGATTTATGAGTTCCCAGTCATCGCCCCCATCGGCTAAACGCGTTCAAGCCGGAAATCGTTTAAGTTTTTTTGAAAAATACCTCACCGTTTGGGTATTTTTGTGCATTATTGCAGGCATCGTCCTAGGGCGGTTGCTACCGGGAATTGCCGTCGCCTTGGATGCGATGAGTATTTATCAAGTATCCATACCCATAGCCATTTGCCTGTTTTTCATGATGTATCCCATCATGGTCAAAATTGACTTTACCCAGGCAACCCACGCCCTCCGCGCCCCTAGACCTGTTATTCTCACCCTAGTGGTGAACTGGTTGATCAAGCCATTCACAATGGTGGCGATCGCTCAATTCTTCCTCGGTTGGCTGTTTCGTCCTTTGCTGACGGGTACAGAACTGATCCGAGGTGCAGAAGTTACCCTCGCCAATTCCTATATTGCAGGGACAATCCTACTAGGGATTGCACCTTGTACGGCAATGGTCTTAATGTGGGGCTATCTCTGCTATGGCAATCAAGGTCATACCTTAGTCATGGTAGCGGTGAACTCCCTAGCCATGCTGTTTCTGTACGCCCCTTTAGGACGATGGTTGCTAGCCGCTAACGATCTCACAGTACCTTGGCAAACCATTGTTTTATCAGTCTTAGTTTATGTTGGGTTGCCCCTAGTCGCCGGGATGTTCAGCCGCTACTGGATTTTTAAGCACAAAGGGAAAGAATGGTTTGAAACCCGCTTTCTCAAATATCTTAGTCCGATCGCAATTTCAGCGCTGTTACTCACCCTGATTCTGCTGTTTGCGTTTAAAGGCGATTTAATTGTCGAAAATCCCCTGCATATCCTCTTAATTGCCGTTCCTTTGTTTATTCAAACCAATCTGATTTTTGGTTTGGCGTACGTTATCGCCTGGAAATTCAAGATGTCTTACGAAGATGCAGAATCAGGGTA
>JAAHGE010000268.1 GCA_010672635.1 Desertifilum sp. SIO1I2
CGAATAAAATTCGTCGTTTTTAATTTCTGGTGGAATGAGCTGATAAGGTTCTGGTACAGAAGAGGACATAAGCAGATTTTAGTTGAGGTAAAAGGTTTCTCGGATCTTATAACACAACGACTTAAAAAGTTATTTAAGCTTATAACAAGTTAACTTTTAAGTGGCTGTTTTCTGACAACTAGACAATTTTCAATCGGTTGTTGGATAGCGAATTTGTACGCCTTCTTCTGGACTTATTCGGATATCGCCGCCTAGCTCTAGGATTCGTTGTCTAGAAATTTGACGAGTTTTTTGATCGGTGGTTGTATTAAAAATCAGACCCCAGGCATTAATTCGTGCCCGCGTACTAATAGGATTAGCGGCTAGAAAATCTGCCGTTTCCTGGGAAATATCTGCAACTGCTTTACTTTCTTCATCATTGTATAATCGCGCCCATTCAGCGGCAGTTTCAAAAGACTGTTGAGCGCCTTGACCATCTCCTAAAAAAAGTAGTTGATCGACTGCTTTATATCGCCAGACATAGTAAGACTGAGGAGGGATTCCGGGCGTAATATATTGCAATCCCTTTTCCATTAACTCTATAGTAATATCGGGTCTGCCAGCGTAAAGAGAAACCCCAGAAGACATAAATAAATAGGCTTCGACAAAACGCGGATCGCGATCGATGATGATTCTGAAGTATTCTGGGCTAAGTTGATATCCTGTATAACCGCGAGCCACATCGTCGCCTAGGTAGATAAAGAAATTAATTAGCGTCCAATTGGCAATAACATTATCAAACCCGACGGTGGGAAGTCTTTGCAATAAATTTAACTGCAATCTTTCTCTTTCAACATTGCGTGCTGCTTGTTGGGGTGTCAGCAGTTCCCCGGCGTTTCTAAGTTCGTTGAGTTGAGGGATCTGCAAGGCAGCAATTCCCCCCGCGCAGAGAACAGCAACAGCGATCGCCATTATTGTTGAGTGCCACCGAGAATGCCAAGTCAGTTGCATTGCTTTTCTTCCCTAACTCAACTTTGCCGTACACTCCAAGAGCAGGCGCTGATTTTCAATCGCATGGGGTTGAATTTCTAGCGCCTTGCGAAAAGCATCAATCGCGGCGCTGTAATCTCCGAGTGCGGCATAACACAAGCCTAAACCATGCAGCGCCCCAAAGTGTACCGGATTTAAGCGTAAAACCTCCTGACAATCGGCGATCGCCTTTCGGTAGTTTTTGAGCAAATAATACAACACTGCCCGCCGATTCCACGCCTCCGCAAAATCGGGAAACGTTGCGATCGCTCTCGTTAAGATGGCTTCAGCCTCAGCCGCTTCACCCGATTCTAGGAGAATTTGAGCTTTTTGCAACAACTCCAAACCCATAATTCCCTTTTGGTGAAACCAACGCTGCCACAACTGTTGAGTGGCTTCTTGGCGAACCCGCTCAGTCGGACTTTTCAACTCTTCTAGCAATAAATCGAGATCGTCATTACTCATACAAACTACGCGCGATCGCTCCTATCCTAATTTTAAGGCGACAAAAACGATAGTGCCTTATCTGCCAACTGACCGACCAAACCAGCCTCCCGTGTCTCCCCCTGCCCATCCTTGCACGCCAAAAGTTTTAAAGCATAATTCTTTAAACTCTTGAGCCGCGCTGATATCCTGATTTTCGTAGCCTTCTGGATGAAAAATTCGCCCTTTATATCTCCCTTTCAAACGAATTTGCCCAACAACATAAATGCCACCCCCCACCGAATACACCGCCTTTGCCGGATCTCGCGAGTAAAACGCCACATATCCGCCATCTTCACCCCGGTACTGATTCACCGTTGGCAGAATTCGCCCCTCAACTTCCCGCCTCCCGCCAGCATAATTACTGACGATACCCCCGTTGGGATAGACGCGAAAATCTTCAGGGAGCCAATAGGGGATAGCTTCTCGACTGCGTTTAGACCGTTGCGATCGCGCATAGCCTTTTTTGAGCTTCTCATTAATTTTCTTTTGAGCCGCAGCCCGCGCTTTTTGTACCGTATCATACGTACTACTAGAAGTTTGTCCCTCTGCACCCATCCGCCCGTAGCGAATTGTCACCGTTAACCCCACCGTCGTCACCTCATAGAATTTATGAGCGCGATCGTCAGAGAACTCCAGATAAACAGACTCCGCCTCTTGAGACTTAGCTATTGGCAAAGCATAACTCGGATCGAGCGTGCGAATTTTCGCGCTGTAAAATCTCTGGGCTTCACTCTCAGAAGCAAACTCATAGACTTGATGAGAAACCATCGCCCCCCTGCCATCTCGCCCCTGATTTTCCTGAACTGTAACCGTGCAACCCTCATGCGCGATCGTCACCAGAACGTCGTATTTACCGTTATCAACAGGAATACAATAGCTAGGCATCAGCTCTGCTACATCAAGATCGAGGTTTTCTCATCCAGTAAAACTCAAAAGGCGCGAACTGTCGCGCCCCTTGAATGAGTATGTATCAGTGCAGCTAAAATTAATCCGTCGTTCCAGTTTGCAACGACTCCTTATCCACCTGAGTCCATTCCGTATGGAAAAACTCACCCCTCGGCTTGTCTACCCGTTCGTAGGTATGAGCGCCAAAGAAATCTCGTTGCGCCTGCGTCAGATTTTGCGGAAGACTCGCTCGCCGATAGCTATCAAAATAATCCAGCGAAGCACTAAAAGCCGGAACCGGAATTCCCAAATAATTAGACGTAGCTAAAACCTCTCTCCAAGCCTCCTGTCGATCCAAAATCGTCTGCGTAAACTCAGGAGCCAGCAGCAGATTCGCCAACTTGGGATTGTCATTATAAGCCGTCTTAATCTTATCGAGGAAGCCCGCCCGAATAATGCAGCCCCCTTTCCAAATCCGGGCAATTTCGCTCAAGCTTAAAGAATAATCAAAATCCTCAGACGCCTTACTCAACAGCGCCATCCCCTGAGCGTAGGAACAAATCTTCGAGCAGTAGAGCGCATCGCGAACCTTGTTCACAAACGCCTTCGCATCGCCTTGATACTTGTGAGTCGGGCCAGTGAGTTGCTTAGAAGCCGTCAGCCGCTGATCCTTATAAGACGAAAGAATTCGAGCATTCACCGCCGCCGTAATGGTCGGAATGCTGACCCCTAAATCTAGGGCGCTGACTACCGTCCAGCGTCCCGTTCCCTTTTGGCCGGCCGAGTCCATAATGACATCAACCAGTGGCTGACCCGTTTCCGGGTCAATGTACTTGAAGATATCTCGCGTAATTTCAATTAAGAACGAATTGAGTTCTTCCGTCTCATTCCACTCAGCAAACACATCATGTAACTGAGTGTGGTCTAAACCCAACCCATTTTTTAGCAAATCGTAGGCTTCTGCAATCAACTGCATATCGCCATACTCAATCCCGTTATGCACCATTTTGACATAGTGACCCGCGCCCCCCGGCCCGATAAAGGTGACGCAAGGGCCATCATCCACCTGGGCTGCAATCTTCATCAAAATCGGAGCCAGTTCGCCATAGGCTTGTTCGGTACCTCCCGGCATCAAACTGGGGCCATTGAGAGCGCCTTCTTCGCCACCGCTAACCCCCATCCCCACGAAACCCAGTTTCGTAGACTCTAACTCCTTGGTGCGGCGTTCCGTATCCTCATAGAGCGAATTCCCGCCGTCGATAATCATATCCCCTTCATCTAAGAGGGGCTTAAGTTGCTCAATAACTGCGTCTACAGGCTTTCCAGCCTTTACCATTACTAAAATTTTGCGGGGTCGTTCTAGCGATTCAACAAACTCTTCAATAGAATAAGTATCTTTGACATTTTTTCCTTGGGCCCGTTCGGCCATGAACTCCTTCGTTTTCGTGGAAGTTCGGTTGTAAACAGAAATTGGGAACCCATTGCGCTCTACATTCAGCGCTAGGTTTTCCCCCATAACAGCCAAACCAATCACCCCAAAGCTTTGTTTTTGCTGTGTCATAAACGTCTCTAACTAATACCTACAGCACAGATCGATCGAGGACAAATTCCCTTTCAGGGTATCTCGATCTCCTAAGTTGTCCCGTAAAGAAGACATTAAGCCTCTATCGGAGGGGTAAAATGACCGTGTAAACCACTAAAACGTGTTTGTCGATCGCATCGCAGGGAGACCTAGCCAATGCTTGCATACATCCTGGCATTTGCTGTCGGTTTGGGCAGTCTAGTCCTCTACACCGCAGCCCTCTTTTTTCCAGAAGTTTATCGCAAAGGAGATTTTATCTGGAGTGGCGTGGGATTATTTTATGCTCTCGTTTTGTGGGTGTGTGCCGGCCAGATTCGAGGGGGTCTTTTACTCGGTCAGACTGCCAGTGTAGTGCTGATTGGCTGGCTAGGGTGGCAAACCTTGATGATGCGACGCTCGCTCACCCCTAGCGCCCAACAAACGCCGGTTTCTGAAGATTTACCCGCCACAGTCATAGACAGCTTGAAGCAGTTTCCCCAGCGACTCACCGGACAATTGAAGCGCACTCCCAGCGTGAAACCCACCCTGGAAAAACCTGTAACGGTAGCCGAACCGGTCGTTACACCCGAAACACCTCAAGGCACCGTCACCGAAGTTGGGGTTGCACCGGACGTGATTGAAGATGCTCCAGTTACGCCAGAAATACCTGAAGAGGTTCCAGAACTGAACCCTGTGGAGGCTGAATCCGCACCCGCAGATGCAACTCCCGAACCCTCCGAACCTCCGGCTGTCAAACCCACAGAAGTCAAATCTCCAACCGCCAAAAAACCGCAATCCAAAGCTTTTGCTCAAGCCGGCCGCTTAGTCAGCTTTGTGAAAACCCGCTTGGCTAAAAAGCCGAAAGCTCAACCCACCTCTAAACCTTTTCCGACAACAGCCACTCCCCCGGCGGCTGAAACGAGCATAGATGACGATTTTGATTTTGGAGATTTAGAAGAGACACCGCCAGTTGTTGATACAACCTCCGATGCCAGCGAAGCGCCTACCGTTCCCGAAGTTACTCCCCCAGCGGAAGTCTTTACCCCACCGGAAACCGTAGAAGTTGCCTCTGTAGAAACCCACTTACCCACCGCCGAACAAGAGGAATCGCCAGCCCCTTCCCTAGAGACTGACTCGGTTGAACCCGCTCAAACTTCGGATAGCCTGTCATCCTCCCCAGACTCGCCAGATGCTGAAGAAGTTTTACAACGACCCAATGCTCCAGATCCAGATTTAGTTGAGGCGGCTCAAACAACTGAAGATACTGGCTCTGAGGCTTCAAAACCCGCTAATCTTGCTTCAGAATCTTCCCCAGAGGAAGGCAAAGAAACTTGAAGCGCGATCGGCTTCTAGCTCATCAAAAATTCTGGGTCTAAAACCCTGTCCTTCTAGAACGGCTTGATTTGTTAGAATTGGAATGGTCAGTGACCCACCCGCGACGTAGACGGAACAGACAGCCTAAACGTGACGAAATCTGGCGATCGCCAGTGGCGCAGAAAGCTCGGTAGACCGGGAAAAGAGGATAGGGCAATGGACGCTCCAACCCTTGAATCAACGCTCTGACATAGAATTCCTTTGAATTCAACACATAAGAACCGTGGGGCACACGGGGATAGTCTGTGGAGCGACCGTAAGACCAAATCCCTTCTGGGTGGAGGCAGGTGCTAAGAAGCAGAAAACCTAAATCGCGAGGTTTGGAATCATCGCACCTAAAGGTGCAGTGAGGATGTCAAAATGGTTGAGCAACCCTGTATAAGCCATCGGTATTGGACTGTGACAGCCGCAAATAACTACAAAGATACTGTTAACCTGCCCAGGACTAAGTTTGATATGCGGGCTAACGCAGCCAAGCGCGAACCCGAACTCCAAAAGTTTTGGGCTAACCATCAAATTTACGAAACCTTGTCGCAGAACAACCCTGGCGAAGCCTTTATTTTGCATGATGGGCCGCCCTATGCCAATGGGTCGCTGCACATGGGTCACGCCCTGAATAAGATCCTCAAGGATATCATCAACAAATATCAGCTTCTGCAAGGGCGTAAGGGTCGTTACGTGCCGGGATGGGACTGTCATGGGTTGCCCATTGAGTTAAAAGTTTTGCAGAATATGTCTGCGAAAGAACGGGAAGGTCTCACCCCGTTGAAGTTGCGACAAAAAGCGCGAGACTTTGCGCTCAAAACCGTTGAGGAACAGCGAGAGAGTTTTAAGCGATTTGGCGTTTGGGGAGATTGGGATAACCCGTATCTGACCTTAAGACCAGAATACGAAGCGGCTCAGATTGCAGTCTTTGGGCAGATGGTTCTCAAGGGCTATATTTATCGCGGCTTAAAGTCGGTTCACTGGAGTCCGAGTTCTAAGACAGCGCTGGCTGAAGCGGAGTTGGAGTATCCGGAAGGTCATACTTCGCAGAGTATCTACGCGGCTTTTAAG
Organism: Desertifilum sp. SIO1I2; assembly: GCA_010672635.1. Taxonomy (GTDB): domain Bacteria; phylum Cyanobacteriota; class Cyanobacteriia; order Cyanobacteriales; family Desertifilaceae; genus Desertifilum. The sequence goes on from JAAHGE010000268.1 coordinate 6,371, forward strand.
ATGAAAAAGCTCTCAAAAGCTGCCGCCGCGTTAAAGCCTTATTTAGAAACCCTGTGGGTAGCAATCTGGACGACGACGCCTTGGACGATTCCGGCAAATTTAGCGGTTGCAGTCAATCCAGATTTAGAATATGCCGTGGTGGAAGCTGACCCAGACTACGAACCGGCTAACGCCAAGTATTTGTTAGTGGCCGCAGAGGCGGTTGAACGGCTATCGGCAACCTTGGGAACGCCGCTAACGGTGAAAGCAAAGATTAAGGGAAAGATTTAGAGTTTTCTACTTATAAACATCCTCTGTTTGACCGAGAAAGTCCGATTGTGATTGGCGGCGATTATGTCACCACGGAATCGGGGACGGGTTTAGTCCATACTGCACCCGGTCAC
>JAAHGE010000269.1 GCA_010672635.1 Desertifilum sp. SIO1I2
GGAGAAAGTGCCTTGGGGCAAACCCTAGATGAAATTGAAGTGATTGTCGTTGATGATGCTTCTACCGAACCCATTCAACTTCCCGAACATCCCAAACTCCGCGTTATTCGTCTAGAGAAAAATCAAGGAATTTCCGCAGTCCGAAATATTGGGGCGAAAGCCGCCCGCAGCAGATGGATAACCTTTCTCGATGATGACGATATTTTGCTTCCCCATCATGCGGAAGTGGCGATAAAAGCTTTGCGAGAAACGACTCTACCGCCACCTGTCGCCGCCCTTAGCGGGATGGAAGTGGTTACGCCAACAGGTCAGGTTTTGCAAACTCGCATTCCGCCTACCCTGAAGCGAGGTGCATATTTCCATCTAGAAGATATCCCATCAGACCGGTCTTTTTTATCCAAGCAGACTTTAGTGGTGGAACGAGAACTGCTTCTGAGTTTGGGCGGCTATGATGAGTCTTTCAGTTCTCGCGAACATACCGAACTGTTTTTAAGACTGAACCCGGTTTGTTCGCTACTGGGTATCCCTGCGGTGACTTATCGCCAAACCGCCCACCAGGGGGCGCGTCTCTCCCAGGCGGATAAGTTGCGACAACTGGATTTTACCCGCCTGTTACGCAAGCACAAGCGCGTTTTCCAAGCCCATCCTAAAGGGTTTGCCAACTTTCTCTATAGCCATGCGGAAAAATCCTACCGCCAAGGTCAACCCCTAGCGGCTTTTAAAGCCTTATGGTGGGCAATTCGCCTGAAACCGCGCCATATTTTAGGAACCCTGAGTTGGCCTTATCGAGACAAATTGAAAAAGTCAATTCAACAGTTTGGCAAAAAATCGTCAGTTGTTCTGGAACAAAGCCCTAAAATAGACAACTGACCTCTTCATCTGGGCCCCCATGAGCAAAATTCGGATCGGTAACGGCTATGATATTCACTGCTTGGTTGCAGGTCGCCCTTTAATTCTCGGCGGCGTTAATATTCCCCACGAAAAGGGGTTACTCGGTCATAGCGATGCTGACGTGTTAACTCATGCGATTATGGATGCGTTGCTGGGGGCCTTGAGTTTAGGGGATATTGGCTTATATTTTCCGCCCTCCGATCCGCAATGGGCGGGGGCAGATAGTTTGGTGTTATTGCAAAAAGTCTCTGAACTGGTGAAGGATAAGGGTTACGCCATTGGTAATATTGACTCGGTGGTTGTGGCAGAACGACCCAAATTGAAACCACATATTGAAGCGATGCGCGATCGCCTCTCCGCTACCCTAGAATTAGAACCGCAGCAAATTGGCATCAAAGCCACCACCAACGAAAAACTCGGCCCTGTCGGACGCGAAGAAGGGATTGCGGCCTACGCCGTCGCCCTGGTTTATCCCGCAGACTAATCCGCAAATTCGCTAAAATCGCAGCAAGCCGAGTCAGCAGAAGACAATGATGAAACGCCTCAGTTGGATTTCCGGAGTCAAACGGCGGTGGCTATGGGTGGCTATCCTAGGACTAGCAACCCTGATGCTATCGAGTTGCTCTCCTGCAAATTTTCGCACCCAAGCGGCCCAAGTCGATCAAGTGGTGCAAAGTTCCCTTAGCGACCCCAAGACGTTTAACACGGCCCTCAGTCAAGAAGCTAATGACCTGTTTGGTTATATTTACGAAGGGTTAGTTACTCTTAACGGACTCAGCGGGGAAATTGAACCCTTACAAGCTGAATCTTGGGAAATTTCCGATGACCGCCTCACCATTGTCATGAAGCTGCGGGAAGGCTTGCGCTGGTCGGATGGCGAACCCTTAGATGCGGATGATGTTGTCTTTACCTATAACGAGATTTACCTCAATCCCGATATTCCCGCTGCGGCTAGAGATTTGTTACGCATTGGGCAAAGTCGTACCTTACCGACCGTCCGCAAACTCGATAATTTGCGCGTCGAATTCCGCACCACAGAACCCTTTGCGCCTCTGCTGCGCTATACGGGATTAGAAATTCTCCCGGAACATATTCTCCGGCCCACGATTGAAAACAATGACTCGGTGGGAAATCCCCTATTTCTCTCCACCTGGGGAAGCGGTACGCCTCCGAGTGAAATTATCGGGAACGGCCCCTATCGTTTTGTCTACTATGGCACCAACGAACGGATGATTGTAGACCGCAACCCCTATTACTGGCGCAAGGACGAACAGGGCAAACCCCAACCCTATATCGAACGAGTCGTTACCCAAATTGTTGAATCGACGGATACCTCGTTTCTGCAATTCCGGTCTGGGGGATTAGATGTTTTGGGGGTACAGCCGGATTTCTATTCGTTGCTGAAGCGGGAAGAACAGCGCAATGACTTTACGATTTATACGGGCGGGCCAACGCTGAGTTCTAGCTTTATTTCGTTTAACCTCAATAAGGGCAGTCGCGATGGTCAGCCGTTAATCGATCCGATTAAGTCTCGTTGGTTTAATAATTTAGCATTCCGGCAAGCCGTCGCCTATGCGATTGACCGACGGACGATGACGAATAATATTTTCCGGGGGTTAGGCGAACCGCAACATTCTCCTTTTCCGATTCAAGGGCCTTACTATTTGTCGCCGGAACAGGGACTAAAGGTTTACGACTATAATCCGGAACGCGCTAGAGAATTGCTTTTGGGGGCGGAATTTCAATACAATGACCAAGGTCAACTCCTCGATGCGGATGGCAACCGCGTCCGCTTTACCCTGATTACCAATGCGGGGAATAAGATTCGCGAAGCAATGGGCGTGCAAATCCGCCAAGATTTAAGCAGAATTGGCATTCAAGTGGATTTTCAACCGTTGGCGTTTAATACGTTGATTGAACGGTTGAACCGGACTTTAGATTGGGAATGTCACCTGTTAGGGTTTAGTGGTGGGGGTGTGGAACCGACAGGAAGTATCAATATTTGGCTACCGGAAGGCGCTTTGCATACCTTTAACCAACAACCGGGGCCCGGACAACCGCCGATTCAAGGTTGGGAAGTGGCTGATTGGGAACGCCGACTGGGTGATTATATTATCCAAGGATCGCAAGAGTTTGACGAAGATAAACGCCGGGAAATTTACGGTCAAATGCAGCAGGAGATTGCAGAGTATGTGCCGTTTATTTATTTGATTAACCCGTTGGCGATGGCGGCCGTGCGCGATCGCATTCAGGGCGTACAATACTCTGCATTGGGAGGCGCATTCTGGAATTTGCACGAACTCAGGATTGAAGAATAATTGCCGTCTTTGAGGAGAAGCAAACCTTGGCCATTCGTCGATTTTGGGTGACACTGGGCGCAATTGGGTGGATTCTCCTCGCGCCGTTATTCCTAACAGGCTGTCAGCCTGCGATCCTGAAAACGCAAGCGGCGCAAGCTTCGCAGATTGTTCTAGCCATCCTTAGCGATCCTAAAACCTTTAATCCGATTCTCAATCAAGAATTTCCCCATATTTTCCTATTTGCTTTTGAAGGTCTGACCAAAGAAGATGGGATTAGTGGGGAGGTGCAACCGGCTTTAGCTGAATCTTGGACGATTTCCCCAGACCGACGGCGCGTTACTTTTACCTTAAGAGAAAATCTGCAATGGTCGGACGGCCATCCCCTCACCGCCGATGATGTGGTGTTTACCTATGGGGAAGTTCTCTTTAATCCCGATATCCCTTCGGATCAAAAAGATCCTTTACGCATCGGGGAAAGCGGCGCATTTCCGACAGTTCGTAAATTGAGCGATCGCGCTGTTGAATTTACTTTACCCGAACCGTTCGCCCCTTTTCTACGGGCAACCAGCAATATTTGGCTAGTTCCCGCCCATATTTTGCGCCCAACGGTAGAACAGCGCAACCGGGATGGCGACCCTTTATTGATCTCAACTTGGAATACCGGAACCAACCCGGCGAATATTGTCACCAACGGCCCCTACTTAATTGAAAGCTACGACCCTAGCCAGCGTGTCGTCTTCCGTCGCAACCCCTACTACTGGCGGCGCGATGACCAAGGAAACCGCCTCCCCTATATCGACCGCATTGTCTGGCAAGTAGTGGAATCCACCGATACCCAACTTTTACAATTTCGCTCCGGTAAGCTGGATATTATGGGCGATTCTCGTCCAGTGCGGTCTGAGTATTTTTCGTTACTCAAGCGAGAAGAACAGCGGGGTCGGTTTACCCTAGAAGTGGGCGGGCCGTGGTCGGGAACCACCTTTTTATCGTTTAATTTAAATCGGGCAACCAACGAACGGGGTCAACCCCTGGTCGATCCGATTAAGTCTAAATGGTTTAATACCCCAGAATTTCGCCAAGCTGTCGCCTACGCTCTCAATCGGGATGCGATGGTGAATAATGTGTTTCGTGGGGTAGGGGTGATTCAAAATTCCCCAGTTTCGGTGCAAAGTCCCTATTTCCTCACCCCAGAAGCAGGCTTAAAAGTTTACGACTACGACCCAGAAAAAGCCAAGCGTTTGTTAGAGTCAGTGGGTTTTCAATATAATACCCAAGGTCAACTGTTAGACGCAGACGGAAACCGGGTTCGCTTCACCCTGCTAACCAATTCGGGGAATAAAAACCGAGAAGGGATGGGGGTGCAAATTCGCCAAGATTTAAGCAAAATTGGCATCCAGGTAGACTTTCAACCCATCGCTTTTAACACCCTCGTCAGCAGACTCACCAACTCCCGCGACTGGGATGCCCATATTATCGGTTTTACGGGCGGTGTAGAACCCCACAGCACTGCGAATTTGTGGACGAGTACGGGGGGGTCTCATAATTTTAACCTGGGGCCGCAGCCCGGACAGCCGCCGATCCAAGGCTGGGAAGTGTCCGACTGGGAACGGGAAATTGACCGCCTGTTTATCGCAGGGGCGCAAGAGTTGGATGAAACCCGGCGCAAGGCAATTTATGCAGAGTTTCAACGCATCGCCCAGGAACAGTTACCTCTTATTTACCTGGTGAATGAGGTGGCGCTGATGGCTGTGCGCGATCGCGTTACTAATCTCAAATACTCTGGTTTACCCACCTGGGGTTTGTGGAATATTTACGAGTTGCAGTTGGCAGAAAATTAGGAGAGTCTATCTCTTGAGGAGGTTAAGATGGCTTTCAGTCAATATAAAGACATCGCTTTAGTTCTCCAAGAGTTTCAGATAACCTACACAGAAGAGAACTTTATGGGTGAAGTGGAATTTAGGATATCTGAGTATTTTCGCGAAGACTTACAAACCATCCTCCAAGATGGAGTCCCCACTGCTTCTGAGTTTTCAATTTGCGAAAATCTAATTTATCCAATTTTGAAAGAAGTTTGGAAGCTTTATCGCAGCAACTTTGTTTTATGGGGACATCGATCGCTGATTTGCGATGAAAATCTATCAGGTTTTCCTGAATACATTTTGGCTAGGCGTTCCCCTTTAGGTAAAATAGTATTTGATAAACCCTATTTTTTATTAGTAGAAGCCAAGCAAGATAAGTTTGAGGAAGGATGGGCGCAGTGTTTAGCTGAAATGGTGGCAGCACAGCGATTAAATGATGAAACTCAGATTATTATCTTTGGTATTGTATCCAATGGCAACTTATGGCAATTTGGCAAGCTAGAATCTAATCTTTTTACCCGCAATCAGACTTTTTACACTCTTCAAGATTTAGATCGTCTATTTGCGGCTGTCAACTATGTTTTTCAACAATGCGAAGCACAGCTTAACAGGTTGGCGATCGCTTAAATTTCCTGTGTATTGTATTTTTTGATATAAAGTTAAACCAGAAAAGTATGCTAACACAAGATTTCCTAATTGTTACTATTAGCTTAGGTTTGTCAGGGTTTTGGCTATTTTCTAAAGGAGTTGGTTTTCGATTTTTACCCAAAATTGAAGATGAAAAGGGAATTCTTTTGCCATCTTTTGTTTTTCTGATTTCTCCATTTATAGCCTTAAGCTTTTGGTCGTTTATGGCGACCGAAAAGATAGAAGAAATCATTAAGCCGTTAGTTCCTTTAGCTACATTTTTATTAGGGCAGGCACTTACTAAAAAAGAAAAATATAAAGAAGAGAAGAATAAGGAAATAGATATAGCAATTTTATTGATTTTTGAACTTAATGAAATTATAGAGCTACTACATACAATTGAAATCGCGCTTATGACAGGTAATAAACATGGAGATGAAATAAATAACTCATCAAAGCTTAAATCTTGTTATCAAGTAGTTAAACCCAAAATAGAGAAAATATACTCTGGATTAAGACTCAATTTAGAATTCTTAAAGTTTGACATTGGAATCAATAGTCTATTCTATATAAAGAAAATAAAAGATCATTTGGAATTCGTAAACTCAAACGCTCCAATCACAGGACATAGATTGTCGGAATTAAGTGATATCAGAATTTTTAAAGTAGAGGTTTATGAAAACATAATTCGTGTATCTCAGAAGCCAAGTCTTAAAAATACATTTATTTTTAGTTATTTTAAGAACTGTATATACAAACTCGAACAAGAGCATGAGAGACTAATTAGACTAGAAGAAGGACATGCTTCAATACAAGAATTTTGGAAAAATAAACCCCAAATTGAAATTGACAAGCATCCAGAAGTGGATTTGTATTACGCTTATGATATCAACACTGAACGAGACGCTATTGAAGAAATTAAAAGAGTATTTGAGCGTTGTGGTATCAGTAAGTCTTGGGTCTAGGGCTTCCTTACCGTTGCTAACAAAATCCGCAGAATACCCTAACATTTGCAATTGGTTTAAGGTAACGGTTTGATTAATTAAATTATCTTCAGCGACCAATATTT
>JAAHGE010000027.1 GCA_010672635.1 Desertifilum sp. SIO1I2
TCTTCAGATTTTCTACTCCAATATTTGGGAAAACTGCAAAAACCTTTAATTTGGGCGGAGACGGTGGCACAATCTAAAGAGAAATGCTTCTTGCTTTACCGAGGAAACTGATTTTATGCCTTTAACAGTCGGCACAATGGCTCCTGCATTTACAGCCAAAGACACCAACGGCAATGCAGTTTCGCTGGCGGATTTTGCAGGTAAAACTGTGGTGCTATACTTCTATCCCAAAGATGACACGCCCGGTTGCACGAAGGAGGCACAAAGCTTCCGCGATGCCCATGCTGATTATCAAACTAAGGATATGGTGGTGCTGGGTGTGAGTCGCGATGATGAGGCGTCGCACAAGTTATTTGTGGAAAAATACGGGCTACCCTTCACGCTTTTAGCAGATGTGGATGGGACTTTGACCAAAGCTTATGATGTGGATGGCGGCGGCTATGCCAAGCGCGTGACCTACATTATTGATGAAACGGGGAAAATTGCCCAAGTTTATGAAGGGAGCAATCTCAATACGGCAACTCACGCTCAAGATATTTTGGCAAGTTTTTCTGCTTAACGCTTAAGTTCCCTAAAATGATAGCCGCGCTCGGTAGGTCTCTAGGAGCTACCAAAGCGCGGGTATCGGTGAGTATAAAGAGATTTAAGGTGTTGAAGATGTCAGAGATGATGGAGCTATGGCTCGATCTCCCTACATCGGTGTGTTAAAAAAAGGGTCTTTGTAATTGCGGTCTGAGGTTCGCCTAGAAGACTTGCCTGATTCTATAAGATATCAAGGAAGGGTTTCAGGAGCGATCGCTCTTGAGAGAGAACCCTACTCTATCGAAAGAATAGGTTAAGGATTCACTTGGATTTGACCGCAACAGATCAGTGCATCTGAGGTGAGGGTGACAACCTCTAAGGCCACATCTGTACCTAACGCCAGTTCACAGGCTTCGAGGGGATGAAGGCTGAATTCTGCGGGAACTTGCAGTTCCAGGGGATAAAGCCGCAATTGCTGGGGATTGACCAGTTGGACGCCGGTTTTGAGGGCGATCGCGCGGGCTTCTCCTTGAGGAGAGATCAGCGTTCCGGCGAGCGCTAAAGTATCTGTTTCTAGGGTGAGTTGAGAAAACTGGATTTGCCAGTCTTGCAGGCGGCGGACTGGATCGGCGATCCCCCCAGCGGCCAGGAGTTGCTGGAATAGGTCTGTTAAAGCCAAGGTTAATAAGGGAGAGTCTAAAGAGGCTTTGAGATCGGCGGCTTGCAGTTGAATTTGACCGCTGACGGGAAAGGCTTCTAGCAGGCGTAAGGGTTTCCCGCGCAACACTTGAGGGAGATTCACGCTGATGCTGCGCGCTTCGAGTTGAACTTGGCTGAGATGCAAGCCTTGATAAATCGCTTTACAGGCTTCTAGGGATACTTGGAGGATTTTACCGCTTAAGATTTGGCGATCGCCTGCGTCAATTTCGAGTTTCAGGTTTTCGACGGCTTCAACGCGCGATCGCAACCACAACCGCACGGCGGAAGATAAAACCTTGCTAATCATTCGGCTGGGCTTGGCGTTCATCTGAGGTGTACTAATATCCACTGCTTCTCCAGGATTAGACGCAAACTCTGTCTATGTGACATCCTCCCACACCCAATCGGAGATTATGGTGTGAGCTTCCCAAGTTAACTCGAATTTGAGCCAGCGATCCCAGTTCCGTCACAAATGTCATGAAATTTTGACATTGTCGATCCCGCAATTGAGATAAATGTTATGAAATCCTGACATAAGAATCGATGAAAGCCTCAAAACCTCGTCAAATCAAGTAGATAGTCTGGGATCGCCCTTGATCTCACCCGCAGTTTTTTGCAAAATATGAACTCAAGCGATCCCTACCCCGCCGACCTTTAAAGTCCACCCTGTCGGTTCGCATAAATTCACCCGCGATCGCGATAAATAAATAATTGATTTGGGATCGTCTGAAAACTTCGCTCGCAAGCATCAGCGATAGAGATTGGGGAGGCTACATAAACTCACTGATCGCACAAGTAGAGACTCTTTATAGCAGTCCAAAGTAACCGGAGATTGTAACCAATGGCTAAAGAACGCCCACCCCTAGAAGAGATGACCTTAAGGCAACTGCGTCGAGTTGCCAGCGAATGCAACATCTCGCGTTACAGCCGGATGCGTAAAGCGCAACTGCTGGCTGCCATTCAAGAAGTTCAACGCACAAAATTCAACGTCAGTCAACCCCGCACTCTGGAGGCAAAAGAAGAAGTGGAAGCAGCAAAATTTGAATTAGGTCAAGACGATCGTACAGGCGGCCCTCTCTCTTCTGTAGATGAAGGACTCGGAGATTTGCCCGCCGGATACGGTGTCAGCCGGATCGTTCTTATGCCTCGCGATCCGCAATGGTCTTACACCTACTGGGATGTGCCCAACGAACACAAAGAAGAATTGCGGCGTCAAGGCGGTCAACAACTCGCCTTACGGTTGTATGACGTAACCGATATCAATATCGAGTACCAAAGCCCGCACAGCATCCAAGAATATCCTTGCGACGAACTCGCCCGCGAATGGTATTTACCGATTCCTGTGAGCGATCGCGACTATGTGGTAGATATCGGTTATCGCACTAGCGACGGTCGCTGGTTAGTTTTAGCCAAATCTGCCACCGTCCACGCCCCCCCGGTCTATCCTAGCGACTGGATTGAAGACCACTTCATCACCATCCCTTGGGAAGAAGACCTGCGCGGCAAAACCTTCCTCGAACTGGTTCCCCCCAGCAAGAAAACCGCCTACACAGCAGGCGCAGGCAGCAACCCCATCTACGACGAAATCTTTGGCATGGCCCAAGGTGCCGAAGCCCAACGGGTGGCGGGTTCGCTATTCGGTTCTATGCAGCACGTTCCCGGTTCGATGGTACCCTCTCAAGCCGTCAGTTCCTACGTGTTCCCCTCTGGCGTAGGGATGTGGGCAGTTCCCACCACGTCTGGCCTAACCATGTCGGGGGCTGGCTTCTCGGCTTCTGCACCTCCCATGCGCCCGCGTAAGTTCTGGTTAATTGCGGATGCGGAACTGATCGTTTACGGCGCAACCGAACCTGATGCAACTGTCACCATTGGCGGTAAGGAAATTAAGCTGAACCCCGATGGCACCTTCCGCTTCCAGATGTCTTTCCAAGATGGATTAATCGATTATCCGATCAAAGCGGTTGCCGCAGATGGCGAACAAACCCGTTCGATCCAGATGAAGTTTACCCGCGAAACGCCTTCTCGTCACACCAACACGAAGGAAGAAGCCGTTCTCGAATGGTTTTAAATCGCCCTTGAAGTGTTGTCAGGTGTCGCTTCCTAGATGCCTAACTCTGTAAGCAAAACTCCCCGTTACTCTCCGGTAGCGGGGTTTTTTTAGTTCCGAGTTCCGAGTATGGAAGAGGATGGGGGGATGGGGAGGTGGGGAGATGGGGGGAAGATGGGAATTGGGAGTTAGGGGTAGAAGAGGATGGGGGATGGTTGAGTGTGAGGGCGATCGCCTTTTGTCGATACGACTCTATACTAAACCCGACTCACTCCCCTAACTGAGTTTGAGGTTTTGGAGTAACAATAAGGGAAGAACCGATTGGATTCAGATAGGACGAATGGTATCTCAAACTCAATCTCCAGAACCCATAGAAACTCAGGATACTTGGCAAATTAAGCTGTTATACGATGGCGAGTGTCCCTTGTGCGTGCGGGAAGTGAATTTTTTGAGGAAGCGAGATGCTGGACGCGGGTTAGTAGCGTTTGTGGATATTGCCAGCGATCGCTATAATCCTCAAGACAATGGCGGCGTTGACTTTGAAACCGCAATGGGACGCATTCACGCGGTTTTACCCGATGGCAGCACCGTTAAAAATATTGAAGTCTTTCGCCAAGTCTATGAAATCTTAGGGATGGGATGGGTATACGCCGCCACCCGCTGGCCAATTATCGGCCCTGTTGTAGACTGGCTTTACGAACTCTGGGCAGACTGGCGACTCGCCCTAACCGGACGCCCCGACTTGGCGACAATCAGCCAAAACCGCCAAAAGCACCTAGAATGCGACATCGAAGGGCGCTGTCGATAAGAGGATGGGGGGATGGGGAGGTGGGGAGATGGGGGGAAGAAGATGAGGAGATGACTTTCTTGTCGGGGAAATTCAGACTCAGCACTTTCTTCCCACTCAGCACACCGCTACTTGGTGTGCTAAAGCAACAGCACTCATCACGAAGCACTTCCTTCCCACTCAGCACTCAGCACTTTCTACTCAGCACTTAATAAAGAGAGAGGGCGAACGATGGGACTCGAACCCACGAATGGTGGAACCACAATCCACTGCCTTAACCACTTGGCTACGCTCGCCGTGCATTTCTGCGTTTCTTAATATAACACCTGAAATTGTAGAATTGCAACCTTTTTATTGATTTCAAAGCAATCGGTCTTGCAGACAAGCAACCAGACGTTGAGATGCGCCTGGTTTCCCCATGCGGCGCTTGCCATTTTGAGAAATCAGTTGCAGTCGGTCAGGATTTTGTAAGAGTTGGTGAATTTCTGAGGCCACTTGATAGGGTTGTTGCACTAAAATGACCGAGGGACCGAGTAAGCGAGATTGGGCTTCAGCAAATGCTGGGGTGAGTTGGGGGCCTTTTCCGGGAATGACGATCGCGGGTTTGCCTAAACCGACAAATTGTTCGGTTGCAGTTCCGGCCATTGCGATCGCAAACTCAGCTTGGTGCAAACAATCGTTATAAGCACTTTGAGTCAGCAGCAAACGGGCATTGCGTTGAGTAAACCCAATTGTTTTCTCGGTATCTGCCCAACTGGGTAAACCCTCAAGATCCGCTCTTAGACGCCAGCCGTGAGATTCTAGAATCTGACCGAAGGTTTCTAGATTTAAGCTTGGTGCGATCGCGCCCAGAAACAGCAGCGTTGGATCGTCAATTTTCAGCTTATATTGAGGCAACTCCTGAATAATCGCACTCACGCCCATCAAGATTTGCTGCCAATTATCATAAGCCTCCGGCGCTCTCGATCCAGGCAGTAGCAGAATATCAAGCGATCGCATTTGCTCTTTCGCCTCCAGATCCGCCCCATAAAAACGCGCCGTTCCCCTAGTCGGTTCGAGATCGTCCATCATTGGATTACCCACATCAAACGCCGGGATAGACCATTGTTGCAAAAACTCCGTCGTCAGGCTATCTCTAGGAAACACTGCCTTACAGCGCCGCCGCGACATCAACCAGCGTTCCCAAGGCAAATAAACCGATCCAGACCACCCTTCCTGACGCCGACGCGGTAACATACCCCCTTCATCGCGCAGGTAATACTCAGACTTAGCCGTTCCTACAAACGCATAGTTTGCCCCACTCAACCAAGCAAACAACAAGGGAACGATATCCCCCACAGCGAGAACAACGCCCCCTTGTTTAACATACCCCTTCACCGCTTGAACTTGGCTTAAGGTCAGTTGCAGCAAGCCACCTCTGAGATCGCGCCATAATTGGCGTCCATCCATATACACAAAGCCACCCGAAGGCATCGGTTTCACCGGGCCGATAATGGGAATATCGCAATTGCGAAAAGCGTCTCCTTGTCCCACCAAGGGCAAAGCTGCTAATTCAGGAGGATCGGGTAGTTGTTGGAGTTGGCGAAGAATGCGGATAGCGATCGCATCCTCTCCATGTCCGTTACTCAAGCACAATAATTTGGTCATGGTTCAAAGGTCAGTGGGCGCTTGGTCATTTAGACATTAATCAACACCCTGGTACGATTGGTCAAGCATTTAGCGCGATCGAGGGAAGAGGGTGGGGGGATGGGAGTTCCGAGTTCCGAGTAGTAAGTTCCGAGTAGGAAAAGAGTGCTGAGTTCAAGGAGTTACGACTGCTGAGAAGCCTAGAAGTAATTAGGATCAACCCTAAATTCCTCTTGTTCCCCAACCCCTAACTCCCAATTCCCTTCTTCCCCCCACCTCCCCATCCTCTTCTTCCCAACTCTGCTATAGTTTTGGTCTAAAGACCTGAGTGTGAGGAGTCTTGTTCCGATCATGCGTCACTCGCTTTATTTCACGACCTTGAGTGTAATCTCAGCCCTTGCGCCTGTTATTGGGACGATCGCAGCGTTCAGCGTTGCCCCCCAAAGCGCGATCGCCGTTAATATTGGTAGCACTCGCGATTTTCGGGCCTGCGCCTTCGACTTGCAGCGAGTGGGGATCGCCGCCGAAGAAGCTGCTGTTGCCTGTTCTGCGGCGCTATACCCCCGCGATATTGGTAGATGCGTTAGCCGAATTAATCAGAATACGGATATTCCCCCTCTAGACGCCCTCTTTACCTGTCGGCGGGTGCGTCGTCCTTCTGAGTTAGCAACCTGCGTAGTCGATATTAGTCGCCTGACACAGGGGGTGTTTCCCACCGATATTTTAGATAACTGTCGGCGATCGCTCTTGCCCACTCGCCTATCGCAATGCGTGGTGGGTTTAAGTCGCCAGACCGATGTCCCGGCCCCTCTGTTGCTCAATGCTTGTATTGATGGGCGAGATCGACCCCGCGATTTTTATCCAACCCTGCTACCGCTTGAGGATGTTCCTACACCTGCAAATCCGGCCCCAACCCCCGCTATTCCTAGCCCTCGAATCTAGCAAACTGTTCGACAACTTGGTCTAGTCTGATGGAATGAGAGGCTTTAAATAAGATGCGATCGCCGGGTTGCACGAAGGCTTGCAAGCGCTGGAGTAAATCGCTGGGCGTGGTTAGGGTTTCGCAGGGTAAACCCGCTGCCCCTTGGGCGATCGCTTCTGTTTCAGGATCGCTAACCAGCACAAATACGGCATCTAGGTTCAGGGCTTTGGCGGTTTCTCCAACGCGGCGATGAAATTCAACTGCGCGATCGCCTAATTCTTTCATGGTGCTGAGTACCGCAATTCGCCGCTTTCCTGGGGTTTCGGCGAGGAGTTGGAGGGCGGCCTGCATCGACTCTAAGCCCGCATTATAGGTTTCATCTAAGATCAGAATATCGTTGGCTAATTCTAGGCGTTTGGCGCGTCCGGAGGGCAATTCTACTTTTAGCCCCTGCTGAAGCGATCGCCAATCGATTCCCAACACTTTGGCAACGGCTAGGGCGGCGAGGTAGTTAGACGCATTATGACGCCCTGGGAGAGGTAAAGGGAGCTGCACGCCTTCAAATAAGAGCGTGTCTGGATCGAGGAGTTTTCCCCGACAATCTCCCCCTTCTAAGCCATAGGTGAGGGTTTCTCCTTGCCAAACTTGGGCGGCCGTTTGCATTAATCTGGCATTATCGTGATTGAGAATAGCAATGCCCTGGTGGTGCATTTCGGCCAGTAATTCGCACTTCGCTTCGGCGATCGCTTGTTCCGATCCGAGTAAACCGATGTGCGCGGTTCCCACATTCGTAATTACCGCAATAGTGGGTTGAGTAATTTGGCTGAGAAGGGCAATTTGTCCTTTGCCTCGCATTGCCATTTCGATAACCGCATACTGACAATCGGGCGTCAGTTCTAGCAGGGTTTTGGGGACGCCAATCTCGTTATTGTAGTTGGCTTGGGTTTTTAAGACTTTGCCTTGAGTGGATAAAACAGCGGCAATCAGTTCTTTGGTGGTGGTTTTGCCGCACGAACCCGTTACCGCAACGATTGGGATATTGACTTGCGATCGCCACAAAGTTCCCAACGCTTGATATGCCGCTAGGGTATCTTCCACAATCAGTTGAGGAACTTCTAGGGGGAGTTGATGGTCGGTAATCGCAGCCATTGCACCTTTGGCGATCGCTTCCGCCACAAAATTGTGCCCGTCAAACTTCTCGCCACGGAGAGCTAAAAATAACTCGCCTCTACGGAGCGAACGCGTATCCGTACTTACACCCACAATTGGACTTAATAATGTATCTTTTGCAACTTTGAAAAGGTTTGCTTTCAAAGCATTTGTAACTTTAGACACCGTTAATTCATCAAACATGCTCATAGTTCTGGCAGAGTTTCAAACAGATTTTGGGGGCTTCAGGAAAAGGGCTGACATCAGATCCCCTATGCTTTACAGTTTCTTTATAAAGACCTATCGGGTAACTATCATATCTTCAATATCTCTTTAAGCCAGAGTCTGGTTAAATATGCGACCCTAGTGAATAGGAATGAGGAGCCGCCAAGCAACTTCACCACTCGTTTATTACACCTTGACACTGTGAAATCTCCCGGATTTGCAGTTCAAGCAACTGCTTTTATATTGGAGAATAGTAAACTATTTTTTAAGCTTTAAAAGCAGTCAATCGAGGGGGTGATTTAAGTTACACCAATTTGGAAATAGGGTCACACTCAGCTAAAATCTTGTCGAGATAAAATACTGTGTGAGGAACGGTTGCAACTATGATTAGGCGGGGTGCAGACGATAAACTCGTTCCAGTTAACGATTTGGGCAACTTTCCCTATCCCTATAGGTTGGGACAAACTGAGTCTAAAGCGAAAGCGTGTAGAGATTCCAATGCGACAGCAGTATAGGGCTTAACCCTGCGGTTCCAGTGTAGGGGGGCTAATCAAGTGGCTACTTTATTGGATAGATACAATCGAAATACATCAGTTGAGGAGCAACGGATCTACGATCACCTGCTCAATTGCGTGCAAACTGAATCGCCAGCTCAACTTATCGACCGTTTTCGTGCTTTATTCATTGACGGGCTAGGCTATCCAGACGCTCAGGCGATCGCAGCCCTCAATCAAGTCACCGCATCCAAGTTTGCCGAACAAGACTTCAAGTTTGTCTTAAACCGATGCTGTCATATCCTGATTAATCATTGGCGCACGCATTCTCAAATGCAGACCGCCATCCCAGAACTCGTGGCTTTATTCGATCGCTACACCACGAGTAACGGTCTCAATGCCGCCGTTCATCTGCGTTCTACCCGACGCCTGCGCCTGCTCGTCCATCAATTTGTACAAAGCGAGCAGTTTCTGACCCTCCGCCGCCTTGCCCAAGTTCTCAGCGAAGCCGCAGAAACTCGCGTTGCCCAGGAAGAACCCCAACCCCTCGGCAACCTCATCCACCGTTACCCCTATCTTTACGCCCACTGTTTGTTAAGCGAAGAAAGTACCTACGAACAGCAACAAACTGTCCGGCAAATTCAATCCCAAAAACAGCGCCAATTTGAAGTCGATCTGTCCCAATACGTCACCTATCAGGTACGGCGATCGCAAATGGCCCGCCAACCGGGAGCAGCCTCGCGGATCATCGTTCCCGCACACAACCCCACCTTATTGAGCGATCGCGAACTCAACATCGCCGTCAAGCACTTTATCGGTAAAGTAGAAGGCTCCTACACCTACCGCGATCTCGCTCAAAGCTTCATCACCCATACCAGCCAAACGCGCTCCTTCAAAGACTACAAAGACAACCTCTACCAATACCTCACCTCCTCCATCAGCCCAGACTACGGCAACCGCCAATTTAACAACCAACTTTACAACTACCTCAACCACACCATCCCCCAAAGCGACTCGCAAAAACTCAGCGACTTCTTAGTCGTCAGAACTTGCAGCCAGCTTTTGAACTTCCTCGTAGTTGAAAGTCGCGAACGCCCCCACCACTTCGTCTTTATTGACCTCGTGGCCAACTTGGGCGCAACCTTAACCACCGGAATTCTGCTCAAAATCGTCCTGATCTGTCGCAAAGTCAAACCCTATCTAGAAAAACGCCTTTCCATCCTGTACAACCACTACGAAACCTATAACCAGGACGCCATTCAGTGGTTAGTCTACGCCCTAGAAAACATGAATGTCGCCTTAAGTACCCACTTTGGCTCATTAGACCTATCGCTGCTGCGTTAATCCCCTTCTCCAAACCTTGGTGCGTGCGAACAAGCTAAACTAGAAGGGGATTGAATTCTTGAGAGCCTGGTTCTGTTTTCATGCCATCCACAGATTTCGATCGCGACCTCGAAGATGCTCTGTTTAGCTTTACCGAAATTCAGGAAGAACTGAATTACAAACAAGCCCAAGACGCCTTACACGAACTGGTGACAAATCTCGACCTCACCGAAAAAGAGCGTCTCGGCTTAGAGGCTCAAATTCAAGGTCTAGAGGTGATGCTAGACAAGCTAGAGCGCAGTTGCGTTCACATCGCCGTTTTTGGCATGGTGGGCAGAGGAAAATCTTCGGTGCTTAACGCCCTCTTGGGCAAAGACCTGTTCGCCACCGGCCCCACCCACGGCATTACCCAAGAGATTCATCGCGCGGACTGGAGCGTCGATCGAGAGCCGCTCGAAGGAGAATGCGGCGATATTGTCCGCGTTACCCTTAAAGGTCAGGGAAACTGTCAAATTCAGCTTTTAGACACCCCCGGAATTGACGAAGTACGCGGGGAACAACGGGCCGTCTTAGCGCACGCCGTCGCCAAACAAGTGGATTTAATTCTATTTGTGATTGCAGGCGATATCACCAAGGTCGAATACGAAGCCCTTTCGCAGTTGCGGACGGCGAGCAAGCCGATGATTCTGGTTTTTAATAAAATTGACCAGTATCCCGATACCGACCGGATCGCCATTTACCACAAAATTCGGGACGAACGGGTGCGCGAGTTACTCTCGCCGGATGAAATTGTCATGGCGGCGGCTTCCCCTCTTGTCGCCCAACCCGTGCAGCGTCCGGATGGTTCGCGCTTTGTCCAACTGGTTCGGGGAACGCCCGAGGTACAGGCGTTAAAGCTCAAAATATTGGAAATTTTGGATCGCGAAGGCAAATCTCTAGTGGCGCTTAATAGTATGCTCTACGCCGATGAGGTGAACGAGCAGTTGGTTCAGCGCAAGATGGAAATTCGCGAACAAAGTGCTGACCGTACGATTTGGAATGGCGTGATGGCCAAGTCTCTCGCCACAGCCCTCAACCCAATTACAGTGGTTGATGTGCTGAGTTCGGCTACGGTCGATGTGGCGATGATTTTAACCCTATCTAAACTGTATGGGATTGCGATGACTCAACAAGGAGCCGTTGGGTTATTACAAAAAATTGCGATCGCAATGGGAGGCATTAGCGCTAGCGAACTCTTAGCGAATTTGGGGTTAAGTTCTCTTAAAAGCCTCCTCGGACTCGCGACACCTGCCACTGGGGGCGCAGCGTTAGCGCCTTATCTCTCCGTTGCGATCGCCCAAGCTGCCGTTGCCGGCGTCTCTTCCTATGGCATTGGACAAGTCACGAAAGCGTATCTTGCCAATGGAGCCACTTGGGGGCCTGATGGCCCAAAAGCCGTCGTTAGCCATATCCTGTCCTCCCTAGACGAAACTTCAATCCTCAACCGGATCAAAGATGAACTCTGGGCTAAATTAGACTGGAATGCAAAAAGTGCTACCCAAGCCAAGCGGACATCCCCATAATATCCAGAGGATGCCCGCTACCAGCGCTGCGTCTAAAAACTAAATTTTTCGGGAATGCAGTCAGCAGTCGATCAACCAAAGCCTGCTGCGTGCTTCACAAACTACGCGAATCACAAAGACCAACTTAACGCATCCGGCGTTTCCGTCTAGCAGCCACCAGCTTGCGCTTGCGCTTTTCTAAAGGCGTTTCAAAATGCCGACGGCTTTTTACATCTGCCAAAATCCCAGCTTTGGAGACTTGGCGCTTAAACCGACGTAAAGCCGAATCAATACCTTCATTTTCACCAATTACAACTTGAGTCATTCTTTCTCCTTGAATTACTACATTGAGCCTACGGTGTCGAGGTAAAACCCTCGATGCTTCCTGCTTCACCGGGATTTGCCTTCAGTCTTCGGACTAAGAAGTTTTGGATTCCCTCCACAGATAGCCCTCCGCATCCCACAGGGGGATATCTGGCCTTGTGATGCTGGGTTTTCGCGCTTAGGGGTGGTACTCCAACCCGTTACTCTTATCTAGTATATACCTAGCCCCTGACGGATTTAACGCGACGGGTTTCCCAACTGGGCTAGAGCTTTTCCCTGGGCATCGCTGCCATGCTCTAGCCCGGTGAAGCATCCTCGCAATTAAGTTTGGCTCCAAAGAACACCACATTCTCCTCATTTTTGGGTACTCTATGTTTGCGAATGAGCGCAATCTCAGAACGGCTAAGGAGAGGCGAAATCATGTCCATCGAAAGCGCTAGCAGATTCTTAGAAGACGTAACCTATCGCACCGAACTTCGCGAGAAGTTCCGAAGTGCAGGCAATCCGCACGAATTTGTCAAGGTTGCCCAGGAACTCGGTTACGACTTTACAACAGAAGAGTTACACGAAGTTGTTTCAGAACATAGCAAGGGGGTGACAGTCAGGCGACAAACCGGAGTTTGGCAATGGCTACGCACGGTTAACTGGATGACGCGATGAGCGTCCCGATGGCTCTTCTGTCAGAGGATAGAGCGCGGCTTTCCCTGCCAAAAGTTAGGATAGGGCGAGTTTCTTTCCCTCAATTCGCTAAGATTTGAGGGATCGCTCCATTGATTGGGTTGCACTGGGATTTCCCCGACTCAGTAAAATTTATGTCGATTATTTTGGTTCAAAACCTCACCAAGGTTTACCCGGTGGCAGTCAAAGAACCGGGATTACAAGGAACCTTGCGTCACTTTTTTCGCCGCACCTATCGCGAAATCAAAGCCGTGCAGGATGTTTCGTTTGAGATTGCACCAGGCGAAGTGGTCGGTTTTTTAGGGGCTAATGGGGCCGGAAAAACGACCACCCTAAAAATGCTCACAGGACTGATTCATCCTTCTAGCGGACAGGTGCGAGTCGCGGGGCAAGTTCCGTTTCGCCGCCAAGCTGCTTTTTTAAAGCAAATTACCCTGGTGATGGGGCAAAAACAGCAACTGCTTTGGGATTTGCCCGCAATGGATTCTCTGCGAATTAATGCTGCCGTTTATAACTTATCAGAGCGTAGCTTTCGCGATCGCGTTGGCGAACTGACTGAAATGCTATCCCTAGAGGGGAAACTCAACCAACCCATCCGCAAACTCTCCCTAGGAGAACGCATGAAAGCGGAATTACTCGCGGCGTTACTCCACCAGCCGCAAGTCCTGTTTTTAGACGAACCCACTCTTGGCTTAGATGTGAACGCTCAAGTCAGCGTGCGGGAATTTTTGCGCGAATACAACCAACGCTACCAAGCCACAGTTTTGTTGACCAGCCACTATATGGCCGATATTACTGCTTTGTGCAAACGCGTTTTACTCATCCATACCGGTCAACTGGTTTATGATGGCAGTTTAGAAGGCTTGCTCGAACGCTTTGCCCCTTACCGGGAAGTGAAAGTCGAACTAGCCCCAGGCTGTCCCACCGATGGACTCTCGCAGTACGGGGAAATTGAAGCCATTAACGGTCAAGTCGTGCGCTTTTTGGTTCAGCGCGAAGAGTTAACCCGCAGCGTCGCCCAGATTTTAGCCCAGTTAAAGGTCATCGATCTCACCGTCACCGATCCTCCCATTGAAGAGGTGATTGGACGGGTATTTCGCACGGGGGTTGTGGGATGAACAGAATTCTCGAAGTTGCCCGCGCCTTGCTGGTCACTTACTACGCCTATATGCTGGAATATCGAGCGGAGTTACTGCTGTGGGCGCTATCGGGTAGCCTGCCTTTAATTTTAATGGGGGTTTGGGTACAAGCCGCTCAGGAAGGCACCTTTGGCTTATCTCCCTTGGATTTCATCCGCTACTTTCTGGCAGTGTTTATGGTGCGCCAATTCACCGTGGTTTGGGTGATTTGGGAATTTGAAAAAGAAGTCATTCAAGGCAAGCTCTCTCCGCTATTATTACAGCCGATCGATCCGGTTTGGCGTCATGTCGCCGCTCATTTGGGGGAACGAGTGGCGCGGTTGCCGTTCGCTTTGGGGTTATTAATTCTATTCTTTGTGTTATATCCTCAAGCGCTATGGTTGCCCCCTGTGGGGAATATCATTTTATTTTTACTGAGTGTTGCGATCGCCTTTGCTTTGCGCTTTTTGATACAATATACCTTTGCTCTCCTAGCCTTTTGGACAGAAAGGGCAAGTGCCATTGAGCAATTTTGGTTTTTCATTTATCTGTTTGTTTCCGGCATTGTTGCTCCCTTAGAAGTTTTTCCCCCCACGGTTCGCCTAGTGGTGGAATGGACGCCTTTTCCCTATCTCGTCTACTTTCCTGCGGCTTTACTGGTGGGTTTGCCCGTCAATCTCCTGCAAGCGGCTGTTGCGATCCTGGGGTGGGGAGGCTTGTTTTTTGTTTTAAATCGCTGGTTGTGGCGCAAAGGCTTAAAGCATTATTCCGGGATGGGAGCTTAGGGAAAGAGGGTGGGGGGATGGGGGGATGGGGGGATGGGGAGATGGGGGGAAAGAAGGAAGTTGGGAGTTAGGATTTAGAGAAGAAGAGATAGGAAAACTTGATAACTTAACTATTAACTCAGCACTCAGCACTTTCTACTCAGCACTCTACATCCCACTCAGCACTCAGCACTCCCTATCCCACTCAGCACTCAAAGCAGTATTATTGAAAACTTTGATGTAGTTTCTCGGCGACGCGCTTCAGCCGGTGGAGTTGCGCTTGCATATCGGCTTGGGTTAAACCTACTGCAAATGTATTAAAGCCAAAAGCGATCAGCGGATTAGGAATTTCAAACTCAAAGCGGTTTAACAATCTTGTTCCTTCTGCTAAGGGTTGACATTCCCAGCGATCGCGTCCTTTAAAGAATCCCTCAAATCCCCAAACAATTAAACCCGGTTCGCGCTCAATCACCACACTTTCCAGCGTCGGTTGCAACAGGGGAATTTGAATGATAAAGTGACTGCGACCGCCTTTAGTCGTATCCCACTTGCCGACTGGCTCGCACTTCAACAAGGGATTGAGCCACTGATGCATTAAGTCTTGCTCGGTGATGCAACGCTCTACCAGCGTTGCACTGGCGTTAATTTGGATAGATTGTTCAAAAACTTGAGCATTCGCCATCGTCTTGTATTCCAATATTTGCGAGTCACCCTCTTTTTCTCAAGATATCGCGTTTAGGAGCGATCGCTATTTTCTGAGCCGATCCGCCTCCAAACCTCGCAACAATAATTAGTCTGCCTAGCGACAGCGAACAAACTCTTACTTTGGTAGTATAACTCTGAGTATTCATTAACCAAAGGAGTTATTTTTCGTCATTTAGCCCTAATTTTTCAGAATAAAGAGAGAAAACGACTATGAATGAATTCTGGCAAGGCCTCACCTTTGGGAGTGCCACTCTGCCGCAAGCTTCTTCTGAGTTGACTCACCTGCCTTTACCTCTAGCCCAGTTGGGCATACCCGGCGCAGGACAACTGTTTGCTGGATTAGAAGCCCTGTTTATCTGGAATATCATCTTTGCGATCGCAATTCTGGTCATTGGTTATATTGTGGCCAAAGTCATCTCTGCGATCGTCGAGCGACTGCTCAAAAAAACTGATATTGACAATCGCCTCGCCGCTTGGATTACCGGAACCAGCGATCCCGCCCAAGCCCCCCCCGTGGAAAGATGGATTGGCGGCGCAGTCTTTTGGCTGATCATGATTTTTGTCGTGGTTGCCTTCCTCGAAAGACTGCAACTCACCGTTGTTTCCCAACCGTTAAATCGCTTCCTCGACCAAGTTCTCGGATTTTTACCCAGACTTGGTGCTGCGGCAATTCTGTTAGCGATCGCTTGGTTCCTTGCCACCATCGTTAAACTAGTCGTAACGCGCGGTTTGCGGGCGTTGAACCTAGATCGACGCTTGGGTCAACAAATGGGCGACGAGGGTGTAGCCAACCAAAACATTCTCAGCGACACGCTCGCCAACGCGCTTTACTGGTTTATCTTCCTGCTATTCTTGCCCTCCATTCTCAGTACATTAGGGCTAGAAGGAACCTTACTCCCAGTTCAAGCACTCCTCAATGATATTCTGCTGATCCTACCGAGACTGCTCGCCGCCGCCGTCATTATTGGCGCGGGTTGGCTAGTCGCTACCGTCGTTCGCCGGATCGTCACCAACCTGCTTCTCGCCAGTGGCGTCGATCGGATTGGCAGCCGTTTTGGAATTAGTCAAGCCAGCGGCGGACAATCTCTCTCCTGGTTAGCAGGCACCATTGTTTTCGTCTTAATCTTAATTCCCTTTGGCATTGCCGCCCTCAATGCCCTACAAATTGCGGCGATTACCGTTCCAGCAGTCGCCATGCTGACGCAGGTACTCAACGCCGTTCCTCTAATCTTTACAGCAGCCGTCGTCCTACTGATTGCCTATGTCATCGGACGATTTGTTGCTGAGTTAGTCACCAGCATTCTTGCCGGGATTGGATTTAACAATCTCTATTACTGGCTTGGCTTGGAATCTCAACCCTACGTTGAGCCAACGCCGCCACCCCCTCCGGCTGCTGTTGATGCACCGATTTATCCAGACGAAACCTTCTCTTCACCCCCCCCTAGTCCAACCCCTAGAACTCAATCGCCCTCAGAAATTGTGGGGATTATTGTTCTGATTGCGATTATGCTGTTTGCGACAATTACCGCAACAGAAATCTTGGGGTTAGCTGCCCTGACCCTGATTATTACAGGCATTCTGCAAATTGCCGGTCAGGTATTGGTGGGACTGGTGATTTTTGCCATTGGCTTGTATTTAGCCAATGTCACCTTCCGAATCATTACCAGTTCGGGTAATTACCAAGCGCGAGTTCTAGGACAAACTGCTCGCATCGCGATTCTGACCTTAGTCGGAGCAATGGCGCTCCAACAAATGGGCATTGCTAGCAGTATTGTTAACCTAGCGTTTGGCTTATTGTTAGGGGCAATTGCTGTAGCGATCGCGCTAGCCTTTGGTTTAGGCGGTCGAGAAGTCGCTGCTGACCAAATCCGCGAGTGGTTATCGGCCTTCAAGCAAAATCGTCCGCCACGGTAGGGAGTGCTGAGTGCTGAGTTAAAACCGAGTGAGTTGAGCAGCTCACTCTGTTCTAACCTTACTGAGTGCAGCTATAAGTGCTGAAGTGCTTCAATCATCTAGCTTTTAAAAAGCGAAGTGCTGAGAGACTCGATCTCTCAGCACTTTTAATTTAAGGAACTTTCCCTTTTAGACGAGCTTCAGGTTGGGGTATTCTGCCAACAGATCGTCAGAGGTGAGCGTATCGTTGCTCTCTTGCGGGGCCCAGAGAATTTCAATCGCGAGTAAGCGATCGCTAGCCAATCCGCCAACTTGACTGAGGGCGCGGCGCAAATCTTGAGAATTGTTGATTTCCGGTAAGTCCATTTTGCCCAAGGTGGCGGCGAGGAGAGTGACAACAATATACTCGCTGGGGCCATTAGCAACCAGTTCCCCTGCGGTTCCCTCGGCTTCCGGGAGGCTGGCGAGTTTGTCGGCTTGTTGCAGGCGGTTGTTCACATTCGAGAGCGTTTCTTCTGTAAACTTGCTGCGTTCTGCCAGCGCTAGTTGATTAAACTTCGCTTCTGCGGCTTCTAGACGGGCTTGTTGGGTTTGGGAAGACGCATACACCCAGTATTCCGGGTGACGTAACAGGGCGAGGGTGGCTTCTTGCAGCACTTGAGCGCGACCTTCTTCGGAACCTGTATCGGCGGTTTGCGCCATGCGGTCGAGATCGGCTTGCAAAGTCCGGGCTTCAGCGAGTAACCCCACTTGGACTTCAGCAATAGAGACGCTGGGATTGCTGCTATAGCTCAGTTCCTCATCCCCTCCAGCCCGTCGGAAACTTTGGACGAGGAAATTCGCGATCGCAAACAAGATTAAAACCGAGAATAAACCCCCAAATCCCACCATCGGGAACCCAAAGAAGGGAAACAGGAAGGGAAAGCCGAAACCGCCGCCCGGATAACCATATCCCCCTCCCGGCGGAACGCTGGGTCTAGAGGGCGTAAACGTCCGGCTAGGCGCTCTAAAGGAGCCTCCACCGATCCGTCCGCCACTGCGTAGGGCTAAGGCGTCGTGGGCATTTCCTAGGGTTAAGGTGAGGACTAAACCAACGATCAGAACAGACTTAAAAAAGGGTTTTATCGCCGAAATCAGTTTTTTGTACATGAGCGTGTAATGAGGTCAAAAACAGTGCGGGTCGGAGGACTGATTTTCAGGCAGCTTGAATCAGCGCTACATCTTTAATGTATCGCTTCTGGAAAGACAAAAAAGCCACCATTAGGGAGAAAATCGGTTAGGATAACCGAACTCGATCCCCGCTAGCCCTGGGTTGGGAAAGCCTTTGAGGAGGTGTTAGCCGCCTCCGACAATCGTAACAATCTCTAAGCGATCGCCCGATTGGATCGTGGTTTCTGACCAATACTGGCGATGGAGAATTTCGCCGTTATATTCCACCGCCACCAAGCGCGGATTTAACCCCAATTGTTCCAAAAAAGCGGGTAATGGGGTTTGCACCGCACAGGTATGCGGTTCGCCATTGACATGTAATTGAATTTCAGACTCGCTCATGATCGATTTCTAAGGATGAAGCGATCGCATCGTTTGCATCCGCGTTAACTGAGATAAGAAATACTGGGTGGTTAGGGTGGGTTGTTCGGCTTGCATGACGGCTCGCACGACGGAAATCCGGGTTGCGCCAGCATCTAGCACCTGATTGAGGTTTTCTAAATCGATACCCCCAATGGCAAACCAAGGCACGGAGGCTTTTTCGGCTGCATAGCGCACGTATTCCAATCCGGCGGCGGCTTTGTCGGCTTTCGTGGGCGTTGCATAAACCGGGCCAACGCCAATATAATCGGCTCCTTCGGCGATCGCTCTTTGCATTTCTTCCGGATTGGTCGTCGAACGACCGATCAGGCGTTGCGGGCCTAACAACTGCCGCGCCAATCCAATCGGAATATCCTGTTGACCGAGATGGACTCCATCGGCATCCACCGCTAGGGCAATATCAACGCGATCGTTCACAATCAATAAAGCGCCATAGCGATCGCACAACGAACGTAACTTTTGAGCTTCCTCTAGGCGAACTAAGTCATCTGCCGTCTTGCTGCGGTACTGCACCAGGGTTAACCCCCCTTGCAAAGCCGCTTCAACCACCGTTAGCAAGCGATCGGAGGGCGAAGTAATTAAATACAACGTTGAATCTCGCAAGCGCTGGCGACGCTGATAGGCCATTAAGTTCGTTTCCAACAGATAAACGCGATAGCGCATCTGTTTGCAAGCTTCTCCCATTTTGGGATGGTACAGCTTGCCATATTCCTCTAAAACCCGTAGCGCTTCTTCAACTCGGCACAAATTGACCTGCAACAGTTGACCAATGCTAGAGCGTTCTTTTTCCTGGGGATGAGTTAACTCCGTCCCCGGATCGCCTGCGGTATTGCGCGCCGCTCGAATTTCAGGCGTATGCCAAACCGCTAAGGCTTGGCGCAACTGCTTGCATTCATGGGTGAGACCTTCGCTGTTAAGCCCAAAGCGACACCACTCTTCAATAATCCTCAGACCTTCGCGGGCGCGGTCTAGATTGGCATCTAATATCCGGTGAACGGTTGGCTGAAAAGCCCGACTTGGTTCGTATATGTCCCCCATCTGGAACACCCTCAGTGATTTTTTAATCGTAACAGTCAGCTTCGATCGAGAAGCCATTTGCAAGTTGAGATTTTTTGGAGACGCAATCCCCCATAAAGCGGGTGTTAATGGTACTCTGCTGTGTGAATCTCAAACTTTAGGATTGGGGTGCTGGATTTCATCTTTCTTAAAGTTACGAAACTGACAGTCACAATTAAACATCAATTCAACTGCTCATTCGCAAAATCATTGAAATTTCTAGCAGCACAGGTAGGCTGTTCGGGAATTCCCGTTGCGAATGAATAGCGTACCCAAGCCTATAGCCACTGTTGTGTCAGGAGGAGTTTTGTGAGTGTAAGACAACCCCAAACCCAGAATTTCAATCAACCCCCTTCTCTTTCTAGCGGGTTCCTCTATCGCGTTGTTGGCTGCACGCTGATTCTCAGCGCCAGCCTATTGCCGACCCTGGCAGCACAGGCTAATGCTCCTGGGCAGTCATCGGCGAACGCCTCAATTGTGGCTCAAGCAGAGCGGACGCAACTGTACGTTAATCCGGCTAGCGGTAACGATGCTGAAGGTAGAGGCACCGCCCAAGCCCCGTTTAAGACGCTCACCCACGCGCTGAAGGTTGCAAAAGCCGATACGGTGATTCAGTTAGCGCCGGGAACCTATAGCACCGAAACCGGGGAAGTTTTCCCGATTGTGATGAAGTCGGGCGTGACGATTGTGGGCAATCCCACTACTAAGGGAGAAGGGATTGTGATTCGCGGGGGCGATCGCTATCTTAGCCCGACCTTTGCCGGTCAAAACGTGGCGGTGCTAGGGGCGAATGCATCAGCGATCGCGGGGGTGACAATTACGAACCCTAATCCCAGAGGCTACGGGTTGTGGATTGAATCTACCTCCCCAATCGTGGCGGATAATACCTTTGCTGGGAATACTCATGATGGCGTTTCTGTGAATGGTACGGCGGCTCCGATCGTTCGTAAGAATCATTTCCGGGACAATGGAGCCAATGGGATTACCGTGTTTGGAAGTTCCCGCCCAGAAGTGCTAGATAATTTGTTTGAGAATACCGGTTTTGGGATTAATATCTCTCAAAAAGCGGTACCCACCATTTCAGGCAACCGGATTCTCCGCAACCGAGACGGAATTGTGGTGCAAGCTTCTGCACTACCGATTCTTCGCAACAATACCATTGAGGGGAATGAGCGCTATGGGCTAGTGGCGATCGCCCAATCTCAACCGAATCTGGGTACAGCCTCTCAAGCTGGGGGCAACATCTTCCGCAATAATGGCGAACTCGATATTCATGCCAAAGCTTCCAGCCAAACCATCCCAGTTTTTGGCAACCAATTTAATGCTAGCCGGACTAGCGGTCGCCTCGACTTAGACGGCATGACCAACTTAGTCACGCCAGAACCCCTCATTGCCAGCAACCGTCCTTCTCCAGGTTTGATTCCCCGTCCGGCAGCCAGCGAACCGCCGGCCAATAGCGGTGGGGGTTCGGCCGCGAATTTTCCCGTTCCAAGCAACCTGACTCCCTCTCCCGCGCCTACTGCGTCCCTCCCCGTGGGGAGCAATAGTCGTTTGACTCTGCCACCCCAGACGCGAACGGTGACGCCTGTTGATAATCCTCTTCCCAACAATTCAGCGATTCAAATTCCAGTACCGGTGCCTTCCGGTTCCCCCACTCAAGCGGGTTCTGTGAGCGCTCAAGTTCCGGTTTTAGGGCCTTTACCCGTTCCGAATGGCAATGCGCCCCTGGGGAATGCAGGGAACTTGGGAACCGTCCGCATTCAAGCCACTCCGAGCGCTCAATCTCCCAATAATCCACCCCCGCCGCCGACGCGAGGTTCGGCGATGGGTCTGAGTTATCGGGTGGTTGTCGATGCGACGACAACGGCAGAACAGAACCGAGTGCGATCGCTCGTTCCTGGCGCATTCCGCACCACCTCCAATGGTCGCACCGTCATGCAAGTCGGCGCTTTTTCCGACCGGATCAAAGCTGACGAACTGCTACAAAGCTTGAATAGCCGAGGCGTCAGAGCCAGATTAGAAGAATACTAAAGGCAACCCTTCCTCCGCAGCTTAGAGCCGTTGTGGAGGATTGCAGCTAGCACGCTAGGGCTGTATTTACGGTTCCCCCTCTTTGGGCAATAAGGGCTGAAGCTGGTTGAGTAGATCGGGAAGGCTTGTCGTGACAACTTCCCAAACCCTTCTAGCATCCACGCGATCGTAATCGCGAACTAGCTTGTCTCGCATTCCTGCCCTATTTCTCCAAGGAATATCAGGATGGAGATCGCGCAATTCCTGCGATCAACGTTTCACAG
>JAAHGE010000270.1 GCA_010672635.1 Desertifilum sp. SIO1I2
TCCCGAACCTGCCCCAGAAATCCATAACCTAGCAGGGTATTATCCAGACCTTCGTGTAAGTCGGACGCTTTTAGCCCATCTTCATCGAGGCGAGAAAAGTTTTTTAAACTGAGGACAATTTGTCGAATCCGTTCTGCACCCACTCGCATCGATTCAATCAAATTGGGGAAGTCGGAAAGAATAAATTCAATATCAATATCCTCTGCTAGGTTATGGATTTCTGGGGCAGGTTCGGGATAATGACGTTCGTAAAGTTTCAGCAGGGTTAAAATTTCCCTAGCATAGGTATTAGCATAGTTGAGGTTGCCGTAGATGAAGTTGATGGGATTGTTAATTTCATGGGCAATTCCGGCAACAAGCTGACCGAGAGAAGACATTTTTTCATGTTGCACCAGTTGAGTTTGGGTGGTTTGTAATTGGTGCAGGGTAATTTCAAGTTGTTGGGCTTGTTCTCTCAGTTTGGTTTCGTTTTGCTTGCGCGCTTCTTCAATAGCTTGGCGTTCGGTAATATCTCGGACAATGATAATGACTTCATTCTCCCCACTCTTTACAATTCGCGCTTCATACATTCGCGGCGTTTGATTGAGGGGAAGGGAAAATTCAAAAACTTGAATTTGATTAGTTGCTAAGGCTTTTTGAATTCGATTTAAGGTTTTTTCAACGACAGGTTCGGGTAAAGTTTCGCGGAGATTTTTACCAATAACTTCGCGAATGGGCAATAAGAGTTGATCGGGATTTGCGGCTGAGACATCAAGGTAATCTCCCTCCTGGTTGAGGCGGAATAACAGGTCGGGAATAACTTGTAAAAAGGCTTGGTTGCGAATTTCACTTTGACGCAGAGCGGCTTCTGTTTTTTTATATTTAGTAATATCAAAAAAGTAAACGGCTAATCCGTCTTCGGTGGGGAAAGCTCGAACTTCAACCCATAAACCGAGATGAGGGTAGTAGGATTCAAAATGAACGGGGGTGTTTTCCTTGACAGCTTGACGGTATTCGCGCTCAAATTGCGAACCCACTAGTTCTGGAAATTCGTCCCAAATAATTTGACCGATTAAATCTTGACCACTTTTTAATAAGATGCGTTCGGCGCGATGATTGATGTAAATAAAACGCCACTGACTATCCAGGGCAAAAAAGCCATCCGTTATGCTTTCTAGGATGTGAAAAAACTGCTGGTTTTGGGGGATGTTTTTACGGCGATCGCTCTTTTGTTCTTGTTCTTCTTTTTTGCGGAGATATTGAGCGGTACTCACCACTTTTGGTTTGCTAGATGAATTGGTTTCAGGGGTCAGCATGGGAGTGTTTCCAAGGCATGAATTGAACGAAGAAGAAAGATGACAAATGTTTTGGCAATGGATGCAACCCCTTAAAATACCCAAAACAGGTGAGGAAAGTGTCAGCAATTTAAGCCTGCGTGTAAACTTTAGTAAAATAAAATGGACTTATTTTAACAAATCTATCACTTTATGCAGTTAGTATAAAGAAACATCATAACCCAACAATCTGCAAAAAGACAGAGATGGCAAGATCCCGCCTGCCGAAAGGGTTGGCTTGAGTCTGCGGGGATCTGTTGGTGCTGGGGGCTAGCTTTTTACCTAAAAGTGGCTGTTTTAAAAAAGATAGGAAATCCTGATGGGGATCGCTGAAAACAAATGGAAAAAGACTTAACTTAAACTTTTCAATGAAATCAGAAATCAAAAATCAAGCGCCTAAAGGGGCGCTCGATGGACAAGGACTGAAACGATTAGAAACAGATTCCCAACAAAGGGATTGTAACTCGATTCTTTGCCCTCAAAGGGGTATTAAAACGAATAAACGCGTCCGGTCTCATCAATATAAACAGCCCGGTCTAACGGCTGCGGGCCTCCTCCAGGGATGACGCGCACTTGCAGAACGTTGTTATCAGTGACATTATACTCGTAGCGTAGGGCATAGGTTCCCCGTTGAGCGTTAATCGCGATGGTTGCCGTATTGCCAGGACGATTGCTGAGATTTACGCCCACATCCGCTGATGCATTTGAACCTAGTGTATAAACATCTACTCCGCTCAGGCCATATTCTAAGGGTATTCCGGTTTGATTGAGAATTCGGACAGTAATCGGTCTGCCTAAGCTCACTTGGGCTTCGGGTTGCCAATATCCGGGGACATAGCTGCCTGTCGGACTCGGCTGGGCTAGTACGCTAACCGGCGTTCCTACTCCTAAAACTGCCAGAAGCGTTGCGGTGGTAAAAGCTGTAAATTTCATTGTTCAGCCAACAAACTGAGTGTAGGAAAGATTACTACTACTCTAATCGCTTCTTTCCGCCTCATTCGGCTTTATTTGATAAAGTTTTACGTTCCAAGAAAGTCTCGCTACTCAGCACGTTGACTAAATTTAATTTCTCTTGAGGAGGGGGAGGGCGATACCCTCGTCTTTTTACGCACGCCTGAATTTTGCGGGTATCGCAGATAACAATTTATTCGGATTGAAAGCACACCTGAAAATCATCTAAGCTAAATTGACCGTCAAACGCATAAAAGGTGACGCGATGGATATTGGGGGCTTGCAAGCACAGTTGCGTATTGGGTTCAATGGTCGATCCCGATCCCGCTAAGTTGGATTCTGGGATTTCTACTTTACCTAATAAACGGTCTTGGCGATCGTAGGCAGACAAGACTGTTTGACGAGAACTGGTGACAAAACAGCTTACCCAGCAAACGGGTTGCTTAAAGGTGGCTTCCATCCAGCCGTTGCGGGGACCTCCCATTAAGACGATACTCCCTGAATGGGGGGGGAAGGCAGGGTTAGAGGGCTGAAGCGCGATCGCATTGGTAAAGATAACCCCCCTTTCCTCAAACTGATGAGCCACCACCTCGAAACATTTAAGGTTTTCTAAATCCAACTTAATGCACTGGGGTTGCCGAGCGTTGTTGAACTCCCGTTGCGCGTCTAAGGGCACTTCAATAGGGGGAGAAACCCAGGTCTCTAACGGGCGATCGCTGCCATACTCTAAGCTAAGTTTTTCAATCATATGTTCCTCTAGGCATATTTCTAAACTACTGCGATTGTTCAGCGTGCTTTCCTCCCGATCCGGTTTGGGGTGAGTGGTTAAGTGGCTAAAAACCACCTAAAAAGGGTCTGATGGGCGATCTTTCGACCCGTGAGGGGTCTGACCCCCCACGATAGGATTATCTCTGATTTCTGGAAATTTGACAGGTCTGCGGGAAGACTTCCCTCAAAGCGCCCCTCAGTTGCCTTGAAACAGCCCAAAGCCCTCCTCCTATCGTTGTGGAGAAAGAGTTAGCTCCTGAGCTTCTAACTTCTGACAGATGACGCTGGGTCAAGTTCCTAGGACATTAAGTTAGGGGATAATCAGGAGAGGGAAATGCGATATTGGCGGCTCAACGTTCGATCGTTCCTTTCACTTTTTCAGTTTTGCCCTCCCGCTCAGTCTGTAAATTCACCCTGAATCAGCCTCCTGTAATGGAGCCTAGCGCGTTTAGATTGTCCTAATTAAGTTGTTTTGATTAAATCTAGCTCAAAATTTATTAAAGCTTTATAATCCCCGATGTTTTCACCTCCTGGCTTTGTTCAACACTCCGTTGTTACGTCCCTCGGTACGATGATTTACTATACGGCCGAGCGCGAACCGTGGAAAGTTTTAGAAAAGGCAGATTCTCCGCTAATCTTTTTTCATGGATTTGGCGGCGGTTCTTCGTCCTATGAGTGGTCGAAAGTTTATCCGGCTTTTGCTTCAGAATATCGATTGCTTGCCCCCGATTTGTTGGGTTGGGGCTATTCCGACCATCCCGAACGCGATTATAAAATTGATGATTATTTGATCGTATTACAAGAGTTTATTGAGAAAACAAGCGAGCAACCCATTATTGCGATCGCCTCTTCTTTAACCGCTGCTTTTATGGTGCGAGTGGCGATTAGAAAACCCGATTTATTTAAAGGGTTAATTTTAGCCACCCCTTCCGGTTTAGCCGATTTTGGCGAGGATACAACCCGCAGTTTCTTTACCCAAATTGTCAAAACGCCCATCATCGATCGCCTCGTTTATAATGTGGGAATTGCGACAACCGCAGGCGTTCAAGGGTTTTTAGAAAATGCTCAATTCGCTCAATCTAGTCGCATTTTCTCGGAAATTGTGGATGCTTATGTCGAATCTGCCCAACAGCCGAATGCTGAGTATGCAGCCTTATCGTTTGTGCGCGGTGATTTGAGCTTCGACTTGTCTAACTATATTCAACAGCTTACCGTACCTACAGCAATCTTTTGGGGCGCTCAAACTCAGTTTACCTCCGCCGATGGGGGGAAGCGATTGGCGGCGCTGAATTCCCTTGCAATCAAAGAGTTTCAGTTAATTGAAGATGTGGGGTTAACGCCTCAACTCGAACTTCCGGCGGTGACAATTGGGATTATTCGCCGCTTTCTGCGATCGCTCTTTTAAAGATAAAATTTTCCCATTCCCCGCGAACTATCGGGCGAAGCGGTTTTACCCGGCTTCACCCTCAGTTTACCGCTCTATTAATAGCTTTCTGAATGTTGGGGAATGGGGGCGCGACCAAACGAAAACGTTAGTTGCTTGAGGCGTTGCGATAACTCCTGGGTTAGCGTACCCGACTGATAGCGCCAAGCCCAATTTCCTTCCGCCTTACTGGGAAAATTCATCCTCGCATCTGTTCCTAAACCCAGTAAATCTTGAACTGGGATAATGGCAATATTGGCAATTGAAGACATGGCGAGGCGAATTAAATCCCACTGAATGCCATCGGGACTAAAATGTCCGAGGTAAGTCCGTACCTTTTCTTTCTCGTAGTCGGAAAGCTGGTTAAACCAACCCACTGTTGTATCGTTATCGTGAGTTCCGGTATAAACGACGCAATTTCGGGGATAATTAAACGGTAAAAAGGGGTTGCCCGGATCGTCGCCAAAAGCAAATTGCAACACCTTCATCCCTGGAAACTCAAATTGGTCGCGCAAAGCTTCCACTTCTGGGGTAATGACGCCTAAGTCTTCGGCGAGTACGGGAAGTTTCCCTAGCTTGTCATTCAAGGTTTTGAAAAACTCTTCCCCTGGCGCTTCCACCCATTTGCCATTCATCGCCGTTTCTTCCCCTTGGAGAACCACCCAATAAGCTTGGAAGCCTCGGAAATGGTCGATACGAATCAAGTCCACGTAGTCTAGCATGGCTTGGAAGCGTTCGACCCACCATTGGAAATGGGTTTGTTGCAGGTGTTCCCAGTTGTAGACGGGGTTGCCCCACAGTTGCCCAGTAGCGCTAAAGTAGTCTGGGGGAACGCCTGCCATTAATGCGGCTGCGCCTGTTTCTTCATCTAAAGCAAAAGCTTCTGGATGCGCCCAAACATCGGCGCTATCATGGGCAACGTAGATAGGAATATCGCCGATAATTTGAATTCCCCGCAGGTTGGCGTAGCGTCGCAGTTCGGTCCATTGCCGGAAAAATTCAAATTGGGTGTATTTGTAATAGTAAACTGCATCGCTGAGTTGCGATCGCCATTTCTCGATAGCCTCTGGTTTGTGTTTGGCGATATCGGCTTCCCAGGTATTCCATGATGCTCCCTCATGGGCTTCTTTGAGCGCCATAAATAGGGCATAATCATCTAGCCAGTAAGCTTTCGTCTCGCAAAACCCTTCAAATTCCCGTCGTTGCAGTTCTGAAGCGTTGGCTTTGAAGTTCTCGCAGGCTTTTTTGAGTAGCGGGATTTTGACTTCGTAGACGCGATCGTATTCTACGGTATGAGCGGGGAATTCGGGCAGGTTGGTAAAATCTCCTTCATTCAACCAGCCTTCATCAATCAGTTTATCAGGACTAATCAGTAAAGGGTTTCCGGCTAGGGCCGCGTAGGACATATAGGGAGAGTTACCATATCCTGTGGGGCCAATGGGGAGAACTTGCCAGTATTGTTGACCGCTATCTACCAAAAAGTCAATAAAGCGGAAGGACTCAAGCCCTAAGTCTCCTATCCCAAAGCGACTGGGAAAGCTAGTCGGGTGCAATAAGATACCGCTGGATCTGGAAAATGCCATAAAGTTAACAATTAAAGTTTGGACTGAAGTTACGAATTTGGGGGTAGACTTCTACAGAGAATTCAGCGCGAACGTCTCGGTAGATTTCCTGAAACTAACTTCTACGGATTCTATACTGAAGTGCGATCGCATCTCTTGCACCAATCTAGAGTTAGAGAATATGGCTCATCGCAATCCTGCCCCTACGGTAGATATTATCATCGAGTTGATTGACCGCCCCGATCGTCCGATTGTTTTAATAGAACGCAAGCACGAACCTTTCGGTTGGGCGATACCAGGGGGGTTTGTAGACTATGGGGAGACGGTGGAAACCGCAGCTATCCGCGAAGCTGAGGAGGAAACGGGGTTAAAGGTGCAGTTAGTCGAACAATTCCACCTCTATTCTGACCCCAATCGCGATCCGCGCCAGCATACCATCTCTTTAGTCTTCATTGCCACGGCGACGGGTTCCCCAGTAGCAGCCGATGATGCGAAGGATGTGGGGGTGTTTGAGTTATGGAAAATTCCCACAAATCTCTGTTTTGACCACAACCAAGTTTTACGCGATTATCGACGCTATCGGGATTATGGGTTTAAACCGCTTCCCTAGTGGAGGGTGGAGGGTGGGGGGATGGTATGCTGGCGCGGATCGCGATTGGGGTCAGAATAGAGGTGGAATTGTTCGACTAACTGCACCTTTAACCCCGTTTCCTCCTCAGCTTCGC
>JAAHGE010000271.1 GCA_010672635.1 Desertifilum sp. SIO1I2
TCAACGAATGGCTCAGTAGCCCTTCCTAAAGGAACGGTTATCATTGCTCGAGCCATTCGTTGCTGAAAGGTCTTCAGTTAGGGTGATGGCAAAGCGGTTGTAGAGTTGTTCGCCACTTCCTTCATCCCACAGTAGCGGCACTGATACAGTACCAGGGGCAGTTATTCCGAGCGCCACCTGTAGAGTTTCTAGCGTTGTTAGAGGTTGAGGTGTGCGGCTGAGAATACCCCTAGCACCAGAAGAGAGGTGGCTAGATACTAATCGTTGCTCTTGGGGTTGCTCTTGACCAATATTTACTGTCAAAAGTTCGGGAGAAAGCTCATCAGGAGTTGGTTGCAGATGAGATGAGGAAGAATCTTCTCGGTTGTCTCGGGGTAGGCTTGGAGAGCTGTTTTGTGCTGACAAAAGGCGATCGCCAAAATCTTCCTGCGTGCTGTCATTATTGGGTATTGACAACTGTTCTGGCGATGAAGTTGAACTTAAAGCGTCATCGCTTGTCGGAACGGGTGCGTTCTGAGCAACTAAAGATTCCTCAATGTCAACGTTTCCCCTGGTTTGACCGAGTTGAGCCAGTTGATTCCAGCGCTCGAAGGGGTCAACTTTTTCAGGAACTGGGGTTGGTGTAGGTTGAGGAGTAGGTGCAGGGGCAGTAACTGTTCGGACAATCGGAGCTGGAGGTGGCGTTACTGGAGGAGCCGCAACTGGAGGTGGAGCAGGTCGTTCAACCGTCCGCTCTGGTAATGGTGCAGCTTTGGGTGTCGGTAATGAGTTTGATTCTATCTGCGGTTGCTCGTTGTTCTTAGGTTCTTTTGCAATCAGTTGTTGTTGATCTTGATATGCCAATCTAGCCAGCAGTTCGGGCTTTTCATCCTCGATCGGGTATTCTTGAGTTTCTTGAGATGTTGTTTGAGCAATCGGTTTGATAGCCGATCTAGGTTTAATCAACTGCCAAATTATCAAGCCCAATAATATCGCTCCTCCAGTTAATAAGAGCATCGTTACTAAGCGAGGAATCCCTCTTTCAGCAATAGGAGGAGGTTGAGGTGTTTCTTCATCTTGTGCAAGTTGGTATTGAGCTTCAAGTGTTAGTGGAATATTAGGATTGAAACCAGCAAAATCGTTAAAATTGATATCCTCCTCTAAAGCAGAAGCGGTTGGAGTCGGAGAAGATTCAGCTTGACTATTACTTTGCTCGTTATCAATCGGCTTACTGTCCTCAATATCTAGAGCTGAAGAATTGCTGGGATTGTTATCTAATGAACGATCGGGTTGATTCATCATCTACCTCTTTTAGGGATTGTATTCAACAATTTTGGTAATTTCCAATCCGGCTGAACGCATGGAATTTACGGTTTTTTCAATCAGGTTGGCATTTTCGCCTAAAGGGGAAATCGGAACTTCAGTTGCTTTCACAGTAATAGTGCGATTAAAGGGTTGTCGGCTCTCGCCTATACCTTGTTCGAGAACAACGCGAGTAGCAATGACATCAATTTCCCAAACACCTTTTTGAATTTCTCTGGGTTCGGAGAGATAAGAAACGTAAGCAGTAGAACGAGTTTTACCTTCAAAAACTCCGTCAGGTATAATTTGGGCAAGTTCTACCAGAGAAGCTTCTCCAAATTCTGATTCCATCATTAAAGAAGCCATCCAGGTACTGGTAGGAACTTTTTCAGTATTTTTGACTTTTATACCGGGATCGGGTTCATTAGTACCGGGAAGCTTTCCATCCCATCCCCAGGTGAGATTAACCCAATTTGAGACAAAAGTTTTGATGGTTTTGGGTTCTCTGTACGAGCCATCTGCTTCTATAACTGAAGCTGTAGAGCCATCTTTAAGTTGAACGAATGTTACTTTCTTTTGAGATAATGATTTGAGGCTGAAGCTATTGAAGATAACAGCAATCGTCAAAATGCCAACTAGACTTGTCAGTAACACAAAGCACAACGCTAAAGTATTTTTGGATTCCGGTAGTAAGGGTTGAGAGGAAGAAGATTTAAAAGACATACAGATTAGAAGAGTGAAGGTGGTTGTTAAATGAGCTTGCCAGCAAATACGCCAATAGCATTGCTAAAAATATCGGTAAGCTGTTTGGTATTATTGGCGATCGCATTGTACAAAGCCGTACCGCCACCTCTAGCAATTGAAACAGCTAAAACGGGAGCAAAGACAGCTAAAAAGAAAAGAAAAGCAATATCTGTGACGAGTTCAGCATCAGAATTGACGATGACGACAGCTACTAAACCCACCACAATGTTGTAGCCCAGTTGAATTCCAAATAAAGACATAAATCCAACTAACCAAGCCCAAATTGGCTTTCCTTGCAATGGTAGTAAAGATAATCCCATTGCCACAGGAGCAAACAATGCTGTTAACAACAATGCAGCTTCTAAGACATTGACAAATGCCCACTGAACTGCTCTCAAGATTAAGCGAATAATTGGCAAGACAGTAGAGCGAAAAACTTGTCCGGCAAAATCACCACTAGCAATATCAGCAATATTGGTAACATTAGCTAGATTTTCAACAAATCGCTGCAAACTTTTGAGAGGGCTGCCATTTTTTTGTTCGGCTTCATTGAGAATAGCTTGAGCGGCTTCTTGTTTCTCATTCCAGCACTCAACTAAAGCTTCACCGACTTGACCCTGACATTCGTTATATAGTTTCTCAATCTCTTCTTTGGCAGCACTAGTAAGGTTAACATCGGTAAGAGCGCTTCTAAATGTCATTTCCCCCAATTGTATTTCTAAAATTTGTTGAACTTGTGCAGCTCCAATACCTCGAATAAACTTTACGCTCTCAGCTAAAACTCTGCCATTATTACTTAAGAAGAAGATAATCACGAGCGGCCAGATCGTCATAGCGATTAGTTCAGACCAAGATTGTTTTTCGATAATCTCCTTACCGCTAGTAACTGCTAAATAGGTAACTGACATCCCGGCTAAAATCAGCCCCAGTTTAATGAGAGCAATCCACAAAGCAGACTCTTGGGTATTGAAAGTATTAAACCAGAGTAAATCCCAAGATTCTACTGTTTTTTGCGAAACTTCTATGGCATTAGAAAGAGTATCTAATGCTTGTCCTGCTGTGCTCGTTTGGGCAATAAATAGTACAAACATTCTCTGACTCCTCGATCGTTAGTTAGCAGTCAGGTTCAGTTACAATAGCAACTGGCTACTAACTGTTCTTTGAGTTTTCGAGTAACTTAGTCTTTTTCTCCTAATGTAATGCCACCGGGCATTTGAAATAGTCCAGCTTGGGTAGAAGAAGCAGTAGCAGCCGCAGCATCTTGTCTTCGCTGAGTTACATTAAGTTCGCTGAGTTCTTTAGATTGTTGGGCGCTTAGAGTATTGGCAAGGGCGCGATCGATCTGCGCTTGTTGGTTCTGGAGGATAATTACACCCTGATTCTGCGCCGCTAGCGCAGATTGTTGGGAAATATTACGCATGATGTGTTGGGTTACATCTTGATTTTGAGATTCTTCGCCTAATTGAATATTTTGAGTAACATTTCGATCGACCATTTGTACCATTTGAGCTTGTCTATCCTGAGCTGCTTTACTAAGGGTTGCATCAGAAGCGGTTGAAGTTGCTGTTTGCTGTTGAGCAAGGTTAGCTAAATCAGATTGAATGCTATAAGAACCTTGAGGTTTATTCTCTAAAGTTGTAGATAGTTTAGTTCCCTCATTATCTGTGAAGTTACCAGTCATTATCTGAGCAATAACTTCTTCTAAATCTGGAATTTTGAGGGAACCTATAAACGATTGCAGCATTTCGTCGAGTTGTGTTGTAATTTTGGCGATCGCACTCGATACTTGCTCAATTGGATTTTTGGCTTGACCTATAAATTCTTCAGCAGATGTCTGCATTTGCTGCTCGATTTGTTGAGTTTGAGAAGTCGGAACTGTAAAGCTAGAACTCGGAACGATAGTTGCGCTGTTAGAATTATTAGAAGTTTGAGCTTTCACCTCAAGAGAACTTAGCATTAATGTTAGTCCTAGGGTCGGAATGGTAAGGGCAAACTTTATCCAAAGATTTTTGGTACTCATCGTTTATTCTCCGTTAAATATTGGATCTAATGCCTAAAATTAGCTAGCGATTCTGCTGGTATTTTGTTGGTGCTGAATATCGGTAATAGAGCTATTGCCAATGTGGGCAAGAGAGCGCCCTTCTTTAATGGCTTGGACGTATTCATTCGTAAATTGTCTGAGTGCTAACAATCGTCCTTTTAAGCTATGGGGATATTGAGCCATCACCTTAGCCCGAGCTATCAATTCTGCTTGATTGTTAGCCACACTAGCTAACACCATTTCTCCTGGATAAAACTGGGTTTGCCAAAAACGACCGCCTTTTTCAATCAGCCAATTAGAACAGAGGTCAGTCGTTCTAGGAAGGAAGGCTTCGGTAGCATTTTGGCTAATAATTTCTGGCGGGTATCCCAAACGCTTAACCCAAGAATTAACAGCATTAGAAGTTAATCTCCCAGTCAGGCGGTAGACCATGTTTTGTAGAATCATCGTTCCAGCGCTGCAATCGCATATACTGTCGATATCTTGAGCAAGTAGCAGCACTGAAATACCATTTTTTCGTCCAACTGCACAAAGTTCACCTACTACTTCAGCAAAACCATCTTTTTTGAACAAAATTGAAAGTTCATCTCCAATAAATAAGCTTCTTGGGTGTGAAAGAGCATTGCGAATGCAAGCAGCATGGGCGTTCATTGCCATCAGGTATTGGTCTTGTTCGTTGCTCAAACCGCTGAGAGCGAAAAACTTAATTGCAGGTTCAGGAGAAAAGCTACTCGGTCTAGCGATCGCTTTTCCTAACGGTGAAGCAAGCAAGGCATTACATTGAGTGAGGATTTGGTTGATGGCACTGCGATCGAGTTCCGTAAAGCTTGCTAAATTTAATCGTTCTTTGGTGCAGAATTTCAGTAAATCTTTGAGGGTTGGTATTTCTTGCCATTCATTAGATTTCCAACCTTGTTCAAAGGCAGCATTGTAGCGTTCGATAATTTCTGGGTCTTCAAGAAACTTTTTCAAAGTCAATAGCAAGATAGCATCAACTCGCTGTGCTAGCTTCGGGTCGTTGACTTTACCCATACTGATAATAGTCAAGGACTTTCTAATAAACTCTTTCCACTGGTCTAACCGTCGGGAGCGCTCTTGTTTATCAAAGCGTCGCAGGTCTGGAATTTCGAGTAAATTAGAACTACCTTTGGTAATGTCGTAGTACGCGCCATCATCGCCTAAAAGTGCGATCGCGGTTTCAAATGTACTACCAGAACCGCTAGAAATATCCATACCAACAACTGGAATATTGGCAGCTAAAGCATCGAGAGCAAATCGCCATCCCAAAACTGATTTACCGCCACCACTCTCCCCAGTGATAACAGCGCGGCTGGTTTGTTCGTGCATGAGGTCGATGCAAATAGGCTTACCACCCTTGGTAATAAATTCGACACCTATTGAATCGAGATCTCGAACCGCAGTTAAAGGTAAAACGCCTGCAACAGTTTCTGTATCAAAAGTTAAGCGACGTTCGTTAATCAGCGAACTGCTGTGCAAGAGCCAACCTATTGTAATGGGTAAAGTTTCTAACCAAACTAACCAAGCAATATTTCGCTCTCTAATTACTTTGGCAGAACCGAAGCTATTAGTTAGCATTTGACAAGCTTGATTGAGTTGTTCTGGAGTTGGTCGATAGACCAAAAACACAACTGCCGCGTGCAGTGCTTTCGCTCCTTTGTACATTTTCTTTTGAGCATCAAAAGATTCTTCCTGCTTGACTTCAGCACCGACATCTCGCCCTTGCCCTTTTTCTAGAGCAACTTTTCTAGCCGTTTTAGATTGTTTGGCTTGTCGAGCTAAGTTGTCTTGGATAAAAAAGTTAGATGCTGCACTAATTTCCACAACGGCTTCGGTATCGCGAACGTAGCTGGAACTCATCACTTTCCACAGCCATCTCAGTTGTTCCCTCGTATTAATCCACCCCCCGGGGCTTTCTTCCATTGTCAGTACGCCACATTCTGTATTTCTGCCATTCAACCAAATGCGCGATTTATCTTGTTTGTGTTCTGGGCAACTAGAACGTCCCTGTTGTCCTTCAATTAAAACAGTGCAAGCATGTTTGTAACTGTTAATGGTTTCCGTTAGTTTGTAATCGGATGCAGTTTCTTCTAAAGTGAGTAACTGCGGAATAGGAGGTGCAGACGTATTGTTAAATTTTTTCCACAGCCACGACCACAATTGCTCAGCATTCATGGGTTGAAATTCTAATCCAATTTTGGTATTCAGTAGAATTTCCCAAGTTAAATATCCTTGCTCGAAAGATTGCAGCAGTAATTGCTTGTAAAAGCGTTCTTTATAAATGCGCTCGTTACTAGTAAACTGGGCAGCGATACTGCTAGCTGTATTCAAAAATCCATCAATGAACTTGCTTAAAGGATCGTTAGATTTAGAGCCAGATTGAGCATTAAATGTCCATGTACAAAAAATGGTTTGATTCCAGACCTGTCTCGTACCAGCTAATGTTAGTTCCTGAATCCGCTTTTGTTCATTCCTGATCAGCACTGAAATAGGTTTGAGCTGACAAGTTTCAACTTGTTCGTTGAGTTGCTGCTGTCGAATACTGTCATTGCTGTAGCAACCTGTATGAAAGACTAATTTCTCGCCAGGAGGGATATCCTTGAGTCCCTCTTCTAACGTACTAGCTGCATTACTAAC
>JAAHGE010000272.1 GCA_010672635.1 Desertifilum sp. SIO1I2
TCGTCCTTCTGTCGAGTATACCCCGGCACCCTTTACCGTCAGTGCCAAAGAACGATGGGCGATCGCTCAAGAATATCTAGTTATTCTAGCCCTTCATCTGGGCGTTATGACTTTCTTGAGGTTTCATCCCCTATCCTTGCTACTGGGTTATTTTCTCCCTATTGGCATTGGTTACGCTGGGGCGATGTTTTATATTTTCACCAATCATCTGCTGTGTCAGATGACCAGCGTTAACGATCCGTTGGCGAATACCCTATCGATACGCGTTCCTAAGCTATTCGACCGACTGCACCTTAACTTTTCTTACCACACCGAGCATCACATCTTTCCAGGGATGAATTCCGACTACTACCCGCTGGTGCAGGAATTGTTAAAAACCCATTATCCAGAACGATACAATCTTTTGGGTGCGGGGGAAGCTTGGCGCTTGTTGTTGCAAACTCCCCGACACTATCAAGATAACCAGACATTGACCAATTGGGCGGCAGATCGATCCGTTCCCTGTCCTCTCAATTTGCGAGAGTTAGAAGAAAACAAGGAAAAAGCGCCCATTTGCTAAGGGTTAGCGCAGCAACTCCTCTAGTTGCTGCTTATTCCATAGAGATTGGTATAAGCCGGGTTGCTGAACCAGTTCGGCGTGGGTGCCTTTTTGGATAATCCTACCTTTATCCATCACAAAAATGCGATCGCAGGTCGCGGCGGCTGACATTTGGTGAGAGATGAAAATCACCGTTTTGCGCTGAGTTCCTTCGGAAAGGTTTTTGAGAATATCGGTAGCGGTTTGA
Organism: Desertifilum sp. SIO1I2; assembly: GCA_010672635.1. Lineage (GTDB taxonomy): Bacteria > Cyanobacteriota > Cyanobacteriia > Cyanobacteriales > Desertifilaceae > Desertifilum. The sequence goes on from JAAHGE010000272.1 coordinate 786, forward strand.
TTATCAACGCTAGAAAGGGCATCATCCAGAATTAACACAGGCGCATCGACCAGTAAAGCCCGCGATAGGGCGGTGCGCTGGCGCTGTCCCCCCGATAGGGTAATGCCGCGTTCGCCCACAATGGTTTTATATTGTTGGGGGAAATTGAGAATTTCTGGGTGAATTTGCGCTTGTTTGGCGGCGAGTTCAATTTCCGGTTGCTCGGTTGTTGGATCGCCGTAGCGGATATTATTTTTAATCGTGGTGCTGAACAAAAAGCTATCTTGGGGAACGTAGGCGATCGCTTTTCGCAGTTCGGCTAACTGAACCTTCGTCACATCATAGCCATCCAGATACAAGCAACCTTCTGGCACTTCCAAAAGACGCGGTAGGATATTGGCTAAGGTGGATTTCCCCGCGCCAATCGGACCAACAACGGCGACGGTTTCCCCCGGTTGAATGGTAAATTCGATCTCTTTGAGGGCGGGAGTTGTCGCGCCGGGGTAGGTGTAACTTAAGCGTTTGGCGACAATTTCGCCGCGAATGGGAGACGGCAGGGGAACAGCGTAGGCTGTATCGTAAATTTTAGGTTCAACCGAGAGAATTTCTTCAATCCGTTCGATGCTGACTTCTCCGCGTTGGTAGGCGGTAATGGTAAAGCCAAGTAAGGCGGTGGGGAAAACTAGGCGTTCGACGTAGAGGATGAGGGCGATAAAATCCCCGATACTAATTTGCCCAGTGGCGATTGCGCCTGCCCCAAAAGCCAGCAATACCAGTAAGCTAACGTAAGAGAGGGCTTCTACAATCGGGAATAATAGGTTGCGGGTTTGGGCAAGTTTGAGGTTTGCATTGAGTAAATCTTGGTTCAACCGTCGAAAAGCGCGGCGCTCGTTCCCCTCTTGGGCATAAATTTTAATTAAAGCGATACCACTCATATCTTCTTGAATTAAATCGCTCACCCGCGAGAGTTCCTCTTGCACCTCCATTTGCTCGGAACGCAAACGCTCGCTAAACAGTTGCACGCTAATCAGCATAACGGGATAAACGGCGATCGCCAACAGCGTCAACCGCACGTTAATCATCAGCATCACTGGCAGCGTTAGCGCATAGGCAAAAATCGTATTGGCCAAACTCAGCACCGCAAACCCCAACAAGCGGCGGATATTGTCCACATCGCTAGTCGCGCGGTTAATCAAGTCCCCCACCGTATTCATCGCAAAATAGGAGGGTTCTAGGGTCAGCAAATGCTGGAAGATCTGTTGTTTGAGGTCAAACTCCACCTGACGCCCAACCCCAAAGAGCAGAATGCGAGACACCATGCGAATCACCCACATAATACTCGCTAGCACCATAATCAGAATTACATAGCGTAGAATCCGATCGAAGCTAAACGTAACTTGCAATTCATCAATGCTATTGCGGATCAACAGCGGGATATAAACCCCTAAACCATTGACAATCAATAGGGCAATAATTCCCAAAACTGCGGTTTTCCAATGGGGACGCAGATACTCCCCCAACTTCTTGAGTTTAGATTGAGCCATGATTCAGGGTAGGACGGATGGAACGAAACGGTGTCTCAATCCCAATCCTAGACGAATCTACCCAAGCTTGTGGGCTAAAAAATTGTCGGCGACAGCCAACCGCGCAGGAAATAGAAGATAAACGTATAGTATTCGTTCAAAACGCGCGTTGAGAGGGTTAATGCTTCTGCATTGGCAATAAAATCAGCAAGCCGCAAGGTTCGTTGTTGGACGCTTCCCGGCTGATAGGTAATAAAATCGGTGGCGCGAGGAATCACTTGAAGACCCACATTCGCAAACGTTAGGGTCGCGCGACGGACTTCGAGGGCGGAGGTGACTAGCGCCACGCGGGTGCCTAAATTGCGCTCTTCTAAAATGCGCCGTACCCCCAATGCACTTGTCCGCATATCCGTTCCCGTGGTTTCGAGAATAATCCGATTGGGATCGACGCCTAAGCGTAATAATAACTCGCGCACATCTTCGGCCTCAGACCGGGGCAGCTGTCCGGTGGGTTCTGTGGGGACGCCAGCGGCTTCCGGTCGCGGGCCGGCGCTGACAATCATTAAAGGACGAAAATCCGGTTCTTGCCAATAGAGTTGGGAGGCGTAGAAAATGCGATCGCCCGTTTCGTTTAACTGAAAATAGGGTCGATCGGGTAAATTAGCCCCAGTAGTGGTTCCTTGGGCTAAAACCACAATGGTTCCCACCCCTTGTTCGACTAACGGCACAAGCGGTACCGGACAAGGGGCCTGACAAAGGGCTTGCAAGCGCTGTTCGGCCAGCACGGCTTCTAATTCGGCCTGTTGCGCCAAACCATAGGCGATCGCGGGTAGGCTAAATAAGGTTAAAAGGATAAAGGCAAACCAAAGCTGATACACGCCATTTTTGGTCAAAACCCCCTTTTTCATCCCCCCAATCGCCATACTGATTAGCAATAGCGATAACCCCAGAGGCTTGAGGGGAAATGACAGAATTTCCCACGCTGAAGCGACTAAGCGATCGTTGGGATTTAAAAACCCCAAAACGATTAAGCTAAACAGAAAGATCCCGCCAATCCAAGTTAAATAGGGTCTGGGAATCCACCGCAGCAGCACCATGTACACAATGACTGCAATGAAAATCCAAAGAAGAACCCGCGTCAGCAGCAGAAATAGCATGGAGAAAAGGGTCGAAGGGGAAGGTTTAAAGGTTACTCGCCCTGAAAATCGGGACGATTGCGGCGCTTGAGTTGTGCGTCAATCGCTTGCGTCACTGTCTCAATGACTTTAACACGAGCATAGTGTTTGTCATTGGCCGCGACGACTGTCCAAGGGGCATTCGGCGTGTGGGTGCGACTGATGGCTTGGTTAACTGCCACTTCATAAAAAGACCATTGGTCGCGGTTGCGCCAATCTTCGTCGGTGAGCTTATATTCTTTGAAGGGGTCGCTTTCGCGACTTTGGAAGCGCTTGAGTTGTTCGTCTGGGTCAATGTGCAGCCAAAACTTGACTAAGACATAACCCGCATCGGTGAGTTGGGCTTCAAATTCGTTAATTTCTCGATAAGCTCGCCGCCACTGGGTTTCGGTGGCGAACCCCTCAACTCGTTCGACCAGGACGCGACCGTACCAACTGCGGTCAAATACGCCAATTTTCCCCCCACTGGGTAAGCGCCGCCAAAACCGCCAGAGATAATGATGGGCTTTTTCTTCGTCACTAGGGGCTGCAAAGGTGCTGACAATGTAGCTGCGCGGATCGAGGTTATCGGTAAGGCGTTTAATGGCCCCGCCTTTTCCGGCGGCGTCCCATCCTTCAAAAATGGCTAGGACGGGAATTTGATGTTCGTGAATGCTCAGTTGCAGTTGGCGCAAGCGGACTTGGGCGTCTTTGAGTTGGGTTTTGTAGTCTTCGGGAGAAAGGGCTTGAGTGAGGTCTACTCGGCTTAAAAAGTCGGGTTCGGTGGCTTCAAGTTTTTCTTGGGGGGGGAGGGATGGGGCCGGGACAAAGAGGTGCTGGCGGTCTAAGGCTTCGGTGAGGACGGCGGCGACTTTGGTTAGGACTTTGACTCTGGCCCAGCGTTTATCGTTTCCTTCGACCAGCGTCCAGGGGGCCGACCCGGTGCTGGTTTGAATCAGCATTTCTTCGGCGAAGGTGGCGTATTGGTGGTAGTTTTTGGCTTGTTTCCAGTCTTCGGAACGCACGCGCCAAGCGTCGAGGGGGTCGGCTGCATATTTTTTTAGGCGTTTTTTGAGTTCTTTTTTGCTGAGGTGAATCCAAAATTTGGCGATCGCAGCTCCATCATCTACTAATTGTCGCTCAAGGGCGTTGATGTGCTGCATGGCTCTGGGAATTTCGGCATCTTGGACGCGCTGAAACAGTCGGTCTTCGAGGACGTGGGTGTACCAACTGTGATAAAACAGCCCGATGCTGCCGCAACTGGGGAGTTTTTGCCAAAAGCGCCATAAAAATGGATAGGCGCGTTCTTGGGGGGTGGGAGGCCAGATGGGATGGACGGTGAAGCCGCGCGGGTCCATATAACCGACAACTTTTTTGATGAGGGCCCCTTTTCCAGCAGCGGCCCAACCTTCAAGGACGATAACGGTGGTGAGCTTATTTTCCCAGCAGGCTTGCTGAAGCGATCGCAACCGACGCATCAGGGCTTCGGTTTCCTGTTTGTAGGTTTCTTTATCTAGGGTTAAGCTCAAATCAAGGGTATCTAGCATAAATTCATCCAAAGACGGCTGAGTTTAAAGTTGTGTCTGTTATACCTACTGATTTCGTAACAAGTCCCGAAATTGTCCGATTATATTAAGGGGAAAACGGGTTTTCTCCCTACAGCAGCTCAGTTCAACCCCAAATTGTTAATTTTTAGAGAGGACATCAGGTGTCGAACGCTAAACCCACCATTCTTGTGACCGGAGGGGCCGGCTATATTGGCTCTCATGCGGTTCTGGCATTGCAACGCGCTGGCTATGAGGTGATTATTCTCGATAATTTGGTCTACGGTCATCGAGATTTGGTTGAACAAGTTCTCAAGGAAAAGTTAATTGTAGGCGATACGAGCGATCGCGCCCTTTTAGATCGCATCTTTGAGCAATACAATGTGGCTGCTGTAATGCATTTTGCTGCTTTTATTGCCGTGGGCGAGTCTGTCGCTCAACCGAGTATCTATTATCGTAATAACGTGACCGGGACTCTGACGCTATTAGAGGCGATGGTTGCCGCTAACATTAATAAGTTTGTGTTTTCGTCTACTTGCGCCATCTATGGGGAACCGCAGCAAGTCCCCATCCCGGAAGACCATCCCCAGAACCCAATGAGTCCCTACGCGGCGAGTAAGGCGATGGTGGAACGTATTTTAGTCGATTTCGATCGGGCCTATGGCTTGAAGTCGGTGAGATTCCGCTATTTTAATGCCGCCGGGGCAGAACCGGGCGGACGCTTAGGCGAGGACCATAACCCGGAAACCCATTTAATTCCATTGGCTATCTTTGCGGCGTTGGGTAAGCGGGAGTCGCTTTCAATTTTTGGCACGGACTATGCGACGGAGGATGGAACTTGCATCCGCGATTATATCCACGTTACGGATTTGGCTCAGGCTCATGTGTTGGGGGTGAACTATTTACTCAAGGGTGGCGAGAGTGAGGTGTTTAATTTGGGGAATGGAAACGGCTTCTCGGTTCGCCAGGTGATTGAAACCACAAGGGCGGTTACAGGACGGGAGATTAAAACGGTAGAATGCGATCGCCGTCCGGGAGATCCGCCGATCCTTGTCGGGAGTAGCGAAAAGGCCCAACGCCTCTTAGGTTGGAATCCTCAATATCCCGATGTTAAAGATATCATCAGCCATGCTTGGCAATGGCACCAGCATCGACACGGTTCTCAGTAGGGAATTGGGAGTTGGGGAAGAAGGGATAGGAAAACTTGATTGTCATTAACTCTGCACTCTTTTCTCCCTACTCAGCACTCTTTTCCCCCCATCCCCCTACCCTCTTCTTACTCAGCACTCAGCACTCAGCACTCTACAGACAAAAAGAGGGGATAACCCCCTCTTTAGCGATAATTTGCTTCTGTCCTTGCTGCTTTCTAGCAAGCTCCTGTTTTGGCAAGTACGACATGAACGGTTTTAAAGATTAACTGTAGATCGTAGAAAGGATGCCATTTTGTTTGATAACGCAAATCGAGTTTAACGATATCCTCAAAATCTTTAACAGAAGACCGACCGTTAACTTGCCATTCTCCCGTTAAACCGGGTTTAACATCTAAGCGTCTCCAGTGATGGGGACTGTAGCGAACGACTTCATCATGGGTGGGGGGACGAGTCCCCACTAAGCTCATTTCCCCTTTAAGAACGTTCCAGAATTGAGGTAGCTCGTCTAAGCTGGTTTTGCGGAGAAAACGACCAACTCTGGTGATCCGTGGATCGGACTCGTTTTTGAAGATTAAC
>JAAHGE010000273.1 GCA_010672635.1 Desertifilum sp. SIO1I2
TGGGCGGATGGCTTTTTAATTAAGCCCATAGATAGATTGTTACTGCTCAACCAACTCAATAGGCTAGTCAAACAGCACCCGCATCAAAACCTTTTAGTGATTGATGACGATCCGGCTGCTCGTTATTTGCTCAAACAGTATTTGTCTGCGATTTCCTTCAACCCTTTAGAGGCTGAAGACGGGATTCAAGGAATTCAGCTTGCACAAACTGAACAGCCCAGAGCAATTATTCTCGATTTAGTTTTGCCTGATGTCTCTGGCATTGAAGTTTTGCATCAACTCAAAAGTAATCCCGTGACGAGCCACATTCCGATTATCATCAATACATCACAGCCGCAAGCAGCCGAAAATCATCCGGTGTTGGTGCAAAAAGCAGTCGCCATTTTGTCTAAAGCAGAACCCTCAAAGGAAGAGGCGATCGCAAAGCTCTATCAAGCACTGCTTCAAGCTGGATTGTCTTGGGAATCTGGGGGAACCCCTCATGGCTAAAGTGTCCGGTGTCACTATTCTCCACATAGACGACAACGAAACCAATCGATATGTCGTCACGCGCATGTTGCACGCCGCCGGATTTGAAGTCATTGAAGCCCCAACGGGCGAAGAGGGATTGCAACTGGCGATGGAAAAAAACCCAGATTTAGTGATTTTAGACGTAAAACTGCCGGGAATGAGCGGTTTTGAGGTCTGTCAGCATCTCAAATCTAATCCCGATACGGCGTTTATCCCCGTACTGCACCTGTCTGCTACATTTGTTGCCAGTCAAGATAAGGCTCACGGACTCGATAGCGGCGCAGATGCTTATCTGGCCCAACCCGTAGAAGCGATTGAACTGATTGCGACGGTACGGGCGCTACTGAGAATTCGCCGCGCCGAAGAAGCCGCCTTAACCCTAGCGCGAGAATGGCAAACCACCTTTGATTCGATTAGCGATGGCGTTGGGCTATTAGATGAAAGAGGCTATTTCTTGCGCTGCAATCAAGCCCTCGTTGCTTTATTACACAGACCGGTGAGTGAAATTGTGGGCTTCTCCCATAGAGCGATCGCCCCCGATCTGGCCGATGCGGTGAAGGCGACTCCCTTTAGTCGGGCGCAAGCCCTAGGACAGCGCCAAAGCGAGGAGGTGCAGTGGGGAGAACGATGGTTTTCGCTCACCGTCGATCCGATTGTCAATCCCTCAGAGCAGTTTGCTGGGGCGGTTTATATTCTGGCAGATATTACCGAACGCAAGCGCGTCGAACAAGAACGCACGTTGCTCCTGGCTCGCGAACAGGAAGCCCGCGCCCAAGCCGAAGCCGCCAACCGCCTCAAGGATGAGTTTTTAGCAACCCTTTCCCATGAATTGCGATCGCCACTCAATGCCATGCTGGGCTGGACTCGCTTGCTCAATACCCGCAAGTTCGACGAACAGAGAACCGCTCAAGCGATGCAAACCATCGAACGCAGCGCCCGCGCTCAAGCCCAACTGGTGGAAGATTTATTAGATGTTTCTCGGATTATTCAAGGCAAGTTACGCTTAAAGACTCGCCCGGTACAACTGGCTGAGGCGATCGCAGCGGCGATAGAAACCATCCGTCCGGCCGCTGAAGCCAAACAGATTGAAATTCAAACTGCTTTTGACCAGTCAGTGGGGGAGGTGGCTGGCGATTTCGATCGCTTGCAACAAATTGTCTGGAATTTACTCTCAAATGCGATTAAATTTACACCCAAACAGGGACAAGTCCGCGTTGAACTCGTTCGCGTTAACTCCCATATTGAGCTAAGGGTGAGCGATACGGGTCAAGGAATTAAGGCGGACTTTCTACCCTACGTGTTCGATCGATTTCGCCAAGCCGATAGTTCAATGACTCGCTCCTATGGCGGTTTAGGCTTGGGACTGGCCATTGTACGCCATTTAGTAGAGTTACATGGCGGTACGGTGGGCGCTTCTAGTGCTGGAGAGGATCGGGGGGCAACATTTACCCTGAAGTTTCCCTTGATGAGCGTTTCTGTGGAAACCCCGGCTCCTCCAATGGTTTTGACTCCAACAATTAACCCGACTGTAGATGGAAATTTGCCATGCTTGCAGGGAATTCGGGTCTTGGTGGTGGATGATGAGGTCGATACGCGAGACTATTTGGGGTTTGTTTTAGAGCAGTGTGAGGCGGAAGTTGTGATGGCGGCTTCGGCTCAAGATGCGATCGCAGCTCTCGATCGATTTAAGCCGAATGTGTTAGTCAGCGATATTGGGATGCCCCAAGAGGATGGCTACACGTTAATTCGCAAGGTGCGGGCTTTATCCAAGGAACAGGGTGGGGAAATTCCGGCGATTGCCTTAACGGCTTATGCGAGAACCGAGGATCGCAAACAGGCGATCGCATCGGGTTTTCAATTGCATTTATCGAAGCCTGTTGAACCGAAAGAGTTAGCAGTTGGCGTAGCCAGTTTGCTGGGAAAGGTTTAGAGATTGACCGCTAGCGGGAATCGGACTTTAGGGGGGGGCGACGCTTCACCCGCTGGAATTTCGCCGACAGTTCGAGATAACAAAAGGGCACCACCACCGGCCAGAATAAGGTGGCGATCGCTAACATCAATTTGGAGACAAACATCTCATCGGCATCCATCATCGGATCTTGATATAGCGCTTTCAGCCAATGCGAGAAAAAGATCGCGGCCATTGATGCATAGGCAAGGATAGCGATCGCACAAGTTACTTTGATCGCATTCGCAACCAGTAAAGAATCAAAAGTCATGACGTTGGCACCTAAAAGAAAACTACACTGACTCGCGACCCAAATCATTCGAGATGGCAAACGTTCGCCCAATTGCCCGCAACTCAGGGCACCCTAACTGACAAGTTGCTACACTAAAAATCTTAAATTTCTCAAATTCAATGGCTTCGATGCATCGTCCAATCTATCTGGATTATCACGCGACAACTCCCACAGATGAACGGGTGTTAGCGGCTATGCTTCCTTACTTTACTCAATCTTTTGGCAATCCTGCCAGTATTACCCATGCCTATGGTTGGGAAGCAGAAGCAGCGGTTCAAAAGGCACGAGAAATTCTCGCACGAGCGATTAATGCAACACCAGAAGAGATTGTCTTTACCAGTGGTGCTACGGAAGCGAATAATTTAGCGATTAAAGGGGTTGCAGAATCTTACTTTAGTCAAGGTCGGCATATTGTGACGGTCGAGACGGAACACAATGCAGTTCTCGATCCTTGCCGCTATTTAGAAACGTTGGGGTTTGAAGTCACGTATTTACCCGTGCAACCCGATGGTTTAGTGAATTTGACCCAACTGGAAAAAGCCCTCCGCCCCGATACGATTTTGGTTTCGGTGATGGCGGCTAATAATGAGATTGGGGTGATTCAACCGCTAGCGGAAATTGGAGCGCTCTGTCGGCGCTATGAGGTGTTATTTCATACCGATGCCGCCCAGGCGATCGCTAAAATTCCCTTGGATGTGGAGGCGATGCGCCTCGATTTAGTCTCGCTGACGGCCCATAAGGTGTATGGCCCAAAAGGGATAGGGGCGCTCTATGTCCGCCGTCGTCACCCTAGAGTGAAGCTCGCGCCGCAATTGCACGGGGGAGGCCACGAGCGCGGCTGGCGGTCGGGAACCCTCTGTACGCCGCAAATTGTGGGGTTGGCGCGCGCTGTGGAGTTGGGGTTGACTGAGAGGGAAGCGGAGGCCGAACGCTTAGGTCAATTGCGCGATCGCCTCTGGACTCAGATCGCGACTTTACCCGGAATTGAACTCAACGGTCATCCCACCCAACGGTTGCCCGGAAACCTGAATATCAGCGTGGCGGGGGTGGATGGTTCGGCGTTAATCCTCGGTTTGCAGCCTTTTGTTGCCGTTTCTTCAGGTTCGGCCTGCACGTCGGCTAAAATTGCCCCTTCCCATGTTTTGACGGCTCTAGGACGCCCAGAACGCCTCGCTTATGCCTCGATTCGCTTCGGTCTGGGTCGCTGGACTACGACTCAGGAAATAGATGAGGCGACCGAACGCGCGATCGCGACCATTCAGGCTTTGCGCCAAGCAAATCGCTAGGGTTAAAGGCAGGTTATGCTAACTTTTGTTACGACTCAATCTGACAAATCTGCCTCGGTATAGATGTGGATTTGAGCAAAATTTAAGCTAATAGAAAAAGAAGGTTGAAATGCTTAATCAATTTCACCTGCTAAATGACGTTGGTCAATCCAACATTATTCGATTCATAGGAGTAGATTTGTTATGAAATTTCTAAGCGCTCTCCGTCCCGTACGGATTCTATTAACGGTTTGTGTCTGCGCTTTCCTCGTATTCTCGTATGCGTTCCCCGCCTATAGTGCAACCAGCAGCCCGACCAAAGGGGAAGATAACCTAACAACCATTGAAAGAAAATCTCAAGAAGAAGTAATGACTGCACCCAAGTCGCTCGAAGAAACCACCAAGAAGGCCCAGGGTGGGATCAATGCGATTCAAGGCAGTGCGGATGCAGAAAAAATGTATAGCCCGGATGATTCCCAAAGCACCTCTTCTGTAGAAGAAAAAATTGGTGATGCTCTACAGAACATCAAGGGAACCCTTACAGGCGATAACTAAAGCAGATTATTGCAATTGATGTTTGCATTGCTAGTGCATTGAATCAGGGAGTCATTGTGGAGAGATTAGGACAGATAGCCAGTCTGTCCTAATTTATTTTGGGGCGCTCAATCCGCCTGCTCTAAAAACTGATTGATATCTTCTACAATTCGGGTTAACTCCGCCTCCGTACTCAGGCGAATGCGATCGTCGCGCAGCGTCAGCAATACCTTGGCAGCAAAGGGAGAGGCGTAGATGTTGGGGTTACAGAAAATTTCTAAAAAGACATCGCCCGTATATTGATATTCCATTGGTTTTTGCGGGGTTGGACGAGTACCGGGGGTTTTAGCTGCATTGGCTTTCAGGCTTTCTAGGAGTTGCGCGATCGCAGTTTTTAGCGCTTGTGCCGCTTCTGTTGTAAAACTAAACGAAACTGAACCTTCCGTTAAGTTAAGCGTGAGTTGAGAAGTCCCCATAAAGCAGAATATTCCAAAATTGTTGGTTTTAATTTTAAAGGAAATTGGACGCCGAACAAAATGCTCAAACGTTTGGCGATCGCCTTTCATCGCTCGACCCCAGCGAACAGTCATTCTTGAAAATCTCCTTGGGGATGAGATTCGCTTAATTATAAAAAGTCTCAATTACAGTATTTTTCTTAATCAAAGATTAAAGCTAAGAACTCAAATAATTGTCCTAAATTAGATTAAAATAACCATAAAATTGAGCGAGTTTAGGCATTGATCCAATGTCTCAAGACAACCGTTCGCAAGTCCGCAGAGTTTTATTTCTGACCTTGGGACTCAACCTCATCGTCATGGGAATTAAACTAGGCGTCGGTTGGCAAACAGGAGCCTTAAGCCTCATAGCAGACGCCTTACACAGCATTACCGATAGCGCCAATAACATCTTAGGATTGATTGCCACGCATTTCGCCTCCCCCCAACCCGATCGCGAACACCCCTACGGCCATCAAAAATTTGACGCCATTGGAGCATTAGGAATTGCTGCATTTCTAGGCATTGCTTGCTTTGAAATCCTGAGCAGCGCCATCGAACGCCTGCTGCAAACCGAGCGCGAACCGATTGATATTTCAGGTTCTGCTTTGTGGACTTTACTGATTGTTTTAGGAATTAATATTTTTGTGGCATTTTACGAACGCCATATCGGTCAGAAAGTCGGAAGCCAAATTCTAATTGCCGATGCCAAGCATACTATGAGCGATGTTTGGGTAACGATCGTCGTGATTGCGGGTTTAATCGGCGTTTGGTTAGGCTATCAATGGCTAGATATTGCCTTAGCCTTTCCCGTCGCCTTACTCGTCTTCTGGAGTGGCTGGGAAGTCCTCACGAGTAATTTACCCTGGCTTGTGGATCGAATGGCGATCGCACCCGAAGCCATCCACGCAATCGTCATGCAAGTCCCAGGCGTCCTCAACTGCCATAGTATCGCCTCGCGGGGAGTGGTCGGACGGCAAGCCTTCATCGAAATGCACCTCGTCGTCGGCGTTCCCGATGTCGAAACCTCGCACAAAATCACCGAAGAAATTGAAGCGCGTTTAATCCAAAAATATCACCCCGTCCGCATCCTCATCCACGTCGAACCCCCCGCCTATGAATCTGATGAAGTAACTTTCTAGGCGGTTAAAGAATAAGTCTCAGCCTCGCGCAGGGTTAAAATTTCTACGCCCGATTCTGTGACCGCGATGGTATGCTCAAACTGGGCTGAGAGTTTGCGATCGCGCGTTACTGCCGTCCACTTATCTTCAAGAACCTCAACCTCCCAAGTCCCCTCATTAATCATCGGTTCAATCGTAAACACCATTCCCGGACGCAAGCGTTTACCTTTACCGCGAGTGCCATAATGGGGAATCTGGGGTGCAGTATGGAAAACGCGACTAATTCCATGTCCCACAAAATCTTGCACCACTGAAAAGCCATTCGCTTCAGCATATTCTTGAATAGCTGCACCAATATCCCCAATTTTGCTATTGGGTTTTACGGCTGCAATCCCGCGTCTGAGACATTCTTCGGTGACTTCTACCAACTTCTTCGCTGTCGGGGAAGGCGTTCCCACAAAAAAGGTTTTAGATGTATCGCCATGATACCCATCTACAATTGGCGTCACATCAAA
>JAAHGE010000274.1 GCA_010672635.1 Desertifilum sp. SIO1I2
CCTGCTTGTTATTCATAAGACTGCACTTCTGTACTCAAGACATACTGTCACCTATGATTGGCAACATCACGTTGCAACTGACCTGGATCCTCAAACTTCTGTGATGCCTAAATCCGCCACCGCCTCCAGATTCGCCGCAAACGGATTATCAAAAGAATCGGAATCCTCAAAATCAGATGCGATCGCGCCTTCATCTTCAAAGGCGTTCAGGTCATACTGTCCTAAGTCGTCGAACTCATCGCCCGTATCCAAACTCTCTAAGGGCGATCGCGCCGCTTCATCAAAATTTTCATCCGACAGGTATCCTCCAGAACCATTTTCTACAGCCGCACCGGCTCCATGTCCCGTCGTGTATTGCAGGGCATAGTCAATCCCTTGATTGGCATACTCTACAAATACCGGATCGCTAGCCATCGATTTCACCGATTCATACTCGTCGATCGCCAGCTCATACTGCTGCAAACCATAGCAGTAAATATGACCCCGCAATAAACGGGCACTCGGATCGTCTGGGTAAATCTCGACCAAGCGATCGATCGTGCTAGCCGCCTCCTCATACCGACCCTGTACGTAAGCAGTTTCGGCCTGCTGGTATTCCTGTGCATAATCTGTGTTTGCTCCCATCTGCCCCCCCCGAAGCGAGAAGTTGAACGCTACATTAAAATTTCAGAACAATCTATATTTTCCGGTTTAGGCTGCCCAGCGAGCGGAACGCAGTAGCGCTACTTGGTTGAGCAACCGCAGGCATTTATTGGTCTCTGGATCGATCGCCCACTCCCCGCGAATGAACGGTTCCATGATATCCGGAACATTGGTCGGTCGTTGAATTTCTTCGACATCCAACCAATCCATCCCTACAATGCGATCGACTGCCAAACCCAGCATCGTATCTTGATCTTCGATCGCAATCACTGGGATTTCTGCCCGGTCTGTATTGAGCGGGACGCCATCGCCTAAAAATTGACCCAAGTCGGCGACCCAAATCACTCGCCCCCGAATATTAATGGTTCCGAGCAATAGCGGCGACACATTGGGAATGGGCGTAATTTGGTCGGGAGACTGAGACAGCACTTCTCGGATACCCGTAGCACTGAGCGCGAACTCACTTTTAGATGGTACAAAGAATCTTAAGTGTAGCTCGCCTTCAGGACTTTCGAGTTCCTGGAATTCCGGGGCCTGATCTTGACCCACCCCAGTTAAAAAATCTGGATTTCCAACCATGAAACCCTCCGGAAACTGTGCAAGCTAATCGAAAAAAGATGCATAACTCAGTTGAATGGGACTCTACAAACAATTCATACCGATCCTCGCAGGAGTTGCTTCACGGTTCCGACTAACTCCGTTGGCTGAAAGGGTTTAGCAATATAAGCATCCGCCCCTTGTTTCATGCCCCAGTAGCGGTCAAATTCTTCCCCCTTAGAAGAACACATCACTACGGGTATGCTTTTAGTTTTGGAATCGTTCTTCAACCGACGACACACTTCGTAACCGTTCATGCGAGGCATCACAATATCCAACACGACTAGATCGGGACAACGGCTTTGGATTTGCTCAAGCGCTTCTACCCCATCGCTAGCAAGCGTTACGGTTAATCCGCTTCCTTTGAGGAGGTCGGCGATCATTTCCCGTTGTGCAACACTATCTTCTACAACCAGAACTGTACTCATAATTTCCTACCTGCGCTCTTGCCTCCGCCAACAACGGGAAAGACTAATTGCAGTTTGTCAGAGCGTACTTTGACCATTAGGCTTACTCTCTCAATTTAACGTGCATGGGTGTTTTAAAGAGCAGAGGCAGTCTCACCGCATCTCAAGTTCCAACTCAGTTGCTAGGGCATCATCCAGGAGTTGATTCGGGAGAGAGTAGTCTCTGCTGCCAGGACCAATATATTTCTCTAATATCATTAATAACTCCCCTTCTCCAAAGGGTTTTGTAAGATAGTCTGTCGCTCCGACCATGCGAGCTTTGACTCGATCGATAAAACCATCTTTACCGGTCAGCATGACAATAGGAGTTTGCCGGAACAGGGTTGCTCGACGGAGCATAGCACAAATTTCGTAGCCATCCAGTTCTGGCATGGCAATATCGCATAAAATCAAGTCGGGCTTAAGCTGGAACACCAGACTGAGGGCCTTAATCGGATTTGAGATTGCCGCGACTTCATAGCCTTGCTGTTTCAAGATATATTCGACGGCTTTACACAACGCTACCCCATCATCAATGCAGACAATGCGCGGAACGCGGGTTTCTTCTTGAGCGCGCATCCACTCGCGCTTCCCAGAAGGGGTTTCGGAAGCCGGATAGACAAGCTGGACTAGCCCTTGTTGGATGTACGGATAAATGGCGCGGGCTACGGTCAGCACGTCTTTATGAAGATGGCGGGCAATTTTCCGAATTGAGGTTTGTCCATCGACCCATCGGTCAAGGGTTTTGAGGGTGTTCGCATTAAAGTTTTCGCGGATTTTGGCTTCGTTGGATAGCACCGGACATTGATCGGGCGATTGGATATGCGGGTGAAATTGCTTCCACTCTTGTACTTGCTGCATGATTTGCGCGACTAGAGAGCCAATTTCCAGGGTCATCAGTTGGGGGGCGAGGGCGGGGCTGAGTTCAAAAATAAAGGCTCCACTATGCAGGCTCAGAAGGTCAAATAACGTTTCATGCACCATGCTTTGAATGATGCTGCGACCTTGCGCCGGGGTCAGGAGATGGTTTTCGAGTAGGGCCCACAGATAACCGTATTCTGGGGCGTTGGTTGCTGCAATTCCACTCAAGCGGACGGCGGGTTTCTCTAGGTTGTCTAGGGCGTTCTCTTTTCTGTAGCGCCGCAGGTAGTCTCGCAGGCGCGACTTGCGATTGCTGTCTGGATCGACGGTGGCGTAAATGATCTGTCCATTCAGAAAGAAGACAAACCAAGATTGTCCGACCGGCGATTCGCGCAGCGCACCCTTGGAGAATCGCCCCGTTCTCTCGCTCCCAATTAAGCTAGAGGGCAAGCTATAGGCCTCCACAAAGAGTTCGCCGGTTCGCTGTCCCAACTCAATGAGTTGCAGGATGCTCCGGATATCAATTTCGCTTAACTGACCCTGCATGAAGCTTTCTAGTTTCTCCTGACAATCACCTGTGATTTTGGCTCAATTTTGCCGAATTGACGAAACATTCGGGATGGGTACGGGTCATCTGCTGTCAGAGACTCGCCCGTTTGAGTTCTGCTATTCTCCTTGGAGCTGAAATCCAGCGTTCAGAGCGTGGCAGCCGTTTCGGAAATTGGCTCTTACTTAAGAGTGTGACGCAGCCTCACTATTCAGGAGAAGAGCCAATAACTCTTGCAAGTTGGGTGCTGAACGCAACAAACTTGCGAAGTTGACCGCGACTACCCAAAGCGATGTTAAATTAAGAACGGCAAGCTACTCAAGCTAGAGTTCGCTTTTTATCCCTGTTAGTTGTCGATCGGGTTAACTCAAGTCTTGCAAGAATTTAGTTTAATTGTAAGTCCAGATAGAACGGGTCGTACCTGCTTTTTCTCAGGAACGTCCTTCAGTTTTCACCATTTCGACTCGATTTTTAGCAGCGCTCAAGCGAGAAATGTTCGATCTCAACCCTTTCAGGGAAGGGTTGGGTGAGGTTAAGATAACTAAGCGTAGTATGACACTCTCACTAACCACTTAGCTTCTGCCACGCTCCTAATGGCGTACAAGCAATGGGTTTGAGTCAGGCTGGGCGCTAGGTCTTATCTCAAACGTGACTAGGGTTTGCAGCACTCTTGTAATCCGTTGTTATCTGGGTCAGAACCTGAGATTCTAATGATTGATCGGACTAACAGACTTACATTGAGTTGCCTAAAATGAACAAAATCCCGATCCTGCGGTCAAGAGGTTTTCTCGCTTGTCGGAGGGAATTCAGTTAAAACTCTAATTATGCATGGGGAAGCATTTCGGTCACTGGGCATGGAAGCATCAAGAGGATTACCAGCGTGCTGTATCTAGCAGAAGTACAAAAAAAGACAGGGGTTTTTGGCGCAGGCGGTAAAGCCGAACTCAAGTTGCTCGCTTGTCAGCGGGGCGAGCAGTGGAGCGCTGTAGCTGGCGAAGAGACGATCGCCGCCGATGAAGCGTCAAACTTTAAAGATGGCGCTTTGGTGCTGGTTGAGCTGTCGGCTTCTAAACAAGTTCAGCGACCTCCTCAAGAAGCCGGTCGTCCTTTAGTGGGGATTTTGCAAGGGTTCTCGCGAGCGCAAGATAAGTTTAAAGGTCAGCAAGAAGAAATTGAGCAGTGGAAGCAGTCTTTGACTTATCAGGCGCAGGAGTTAAATCGCCGCGAGATGGAGATTTACGCGCGCGAGGAACAACTGGCAAAGTTGGAAGAGGAAGCGGAAAATCTCGAACAGCAACGTCAAGCTTGCGAACAAGCTCGCGAGGAGGCGGAACGCCTAAAAGAGGAGATTTTGAGCAACCGCCAGGAGTTGGAGGGGGCTTGGGAACATCTCAGAGGCGAACAACGCCGACTTGAAGAAAAAACGGATCAGTTAAACCATGCTTCTGTTTTAGATGAGGCGCAAGCGCAACAAATCCAGGAGAATTTAAATCGTTTGGCAGGAGCGATCGCGCCAACGGATTCTGTGCGAGACTCTCTGAATCGAGCGGTTGAACTGGCGAACGTTCAACAGCAAATGATGGAGGGTCATTGGCAGCAACTCGAACAACAACGCCAGAGTGCGGATCAATTACAGGCTGA
Source organism: Desertifilum sp. SIO1I2 (assembly GCA_010672635.1). Taxonomy (GTDB): domain Bacteria; phylum Cyanobacteriota; class Cyanobacteriia; order Cyanobacteriales; family Desertifilaceae; genus Desertifilum. The sequence continues at coordinate 4,735 of JAAHGE010000274.1, forward strand.
GGTGGAACGCATCGATGGAGAACTCTCTTCGCGTTCCTCAGAGTGGCAGCAGGCTCAAACGCTACTAGAACAGGCTCGCTCTGAGCTAAAAATTCAACAGAGTTCTTTGACGGTTAAACAAGATTATGCGAGCGCCTTGGGGATTACGCTCCGGAATACAGAGGAACTGTACCAACGAATTTGCGTGTTGGCGGAGTCTTCCGATCAGGTCAGCATTACGCTCAAGATTGATATTGAGGCTCTAGAAAAGATGCCTCTTGATGAGCTGCAAGTTATGGTTCGCGATCTGCAAGCCGATCTTGATAAGGCTTCGCGGTTTGTCCGCGATCAAGAGGAAGAGTTAGAACTTCAGCGACAGGCTATTGATGAAATTCAACAAAAGATCGAGCAAGCTAGCGAGTACGATCGGCTATCGCTGGAAACTGAGCTATCTAACGAGCAAGAAAGTTACCAAATGTTAAATGAGTCTCTGGTGGGTTCTCGCAGAAATTTGCGCGAACGCGAAGAGATTCTCAAGCAGCATGAGGGGGTTCTGCGTCGCCGTCAAGGTTTGCCTGTGGAACCCGGACAAGAGAAACCGATCGATCTGGCTCCTGTGGTCGAGCAGTTGGAGGCGCAGCGACAAGCTCAAACGGCCGAACTCCAAAAGCTCGAAGGTGAAATTAGCCAAATGCGGGAGGCGATTCAACAGGCTGAAAGTTTGGTGAATACTCAAGTCGGCGAGCAAGAAACAAAACGCAATGAGTTAAAGCAACTGGAAACGACGTTAGCCGAACAACGGGTGGCAGCCGCTCAAGCCCAGGCGAAGGTGGCGTTGTATCAAGAGGTGCTTCAGGGGCTACAAGACCGGATTAATGAACAGCGCGATACCCTAGAAGCGATGAATCAATCGATCGCTCAAATTCAAGAGACGGGAGATTATCAACTCAGCGCGATCGCCCAAATGCGGCAAACGGTGATGAGTTTGGTGAATCAGTCGGGGGCGGAGTTGGCTGCTTCTTAGGGGTTGACGATCTCAATCCAGGGGTGTTCGACTTTGGCGATCGCCCCCCCAGGGAAGGGATCGGTTTGGGATCGGTTGGGTGCATCAATTAAACGCATCACTTTCTCAATTTGCTGAAAATTGGGGGAGTGGGGTAGAACCTCGATTAGAAACTGCCGGATTACCCGTCTCTGTAGGGCAAGAGGGGCATTCTTTAAGACCAGACGATCGATAGCTCGTTCGCTTTGATGTTGCGCTTCTAGGCGGATTTTGGTGGCGCTTTCTTCTAGGTAGGTAATGTCGGCTTGGAGGAGTTCTGCGGTTTGAGCAAGGTGTTTGTCGGCTTGGGGATTAAAATGCTGCTGAAGGTAGGGAATGAGGGTTTTGCGGATGCGGTTGCGAGCATATTTGAGATCTTGGTTGGTCGCGTCTTGCCAAACAGGTAAATTAAGCTGTTGGCAAAATTCCAGCGTCTGCTGACGGCTGATTTCGAGGAGGGGACGGACTAGATTGATGGTGTCTGTTAAAGGGCGTTTCCAGGTGAGAGATTGCAAGCCATCAGCACCGCTGCCGCGTACGAGGTTATAAAGTAGGGTTTCAGCGCGATCGGTGGCTGTGTGTCCGGTGACAACTATTTGATAGTTGCGATCGCGAGCAATTTCGATCAAGGCTTGATAGCGCCACGTTCGAGCTTCTGCTTCGCTTTCTCGCAGTTGCGTGGCGGTTTTAAGGTAAAAAGGCAGTTGCCAAGTCTGCGCCAGTTCTTGGACTTGCTTGACGTTGGTTTGCGAGTCCGCTTGCCATTGATGATCGCAATGCGCGATCGCCAGACTCCATTCCCACTTGGGTTGTAAGTCTAGACACAGTTTTGCCAAGCAGAGCGAATCTTGTCCGCCGGATACGGCAATGAGTACCCTAGATCCTCTAGGCAGGATTTGGCGGTGT
>JAAHGE010000275.1 GCA_010672635.1 Desertifilum sp. SIO1I2
ATTGAGTTGGTTGAGCAGTAACAATCTATCTATGGGCTTAATTAAAAAGCCATCCGCCCCGCGCGCGATCGCCAATGTCTCGTTATTAACGACGGTAATCACCAAAAGGGGGATATTTTGAGTGGTATCAGCACTTTACACTCAGCACTCTATTCCCACTCAGCACTCAGCACTTTACACTCAGCACTCTTGAATCCCCCCACCCTCTTCTCACTCAGCACTCAGCACTTTACACTCAGCACTTAGAGAAGCACTCGGATGACAACTTTGATATCTTCATTGCGTCTAAAGGAAAGTGATTCCTAAACCTCACCATTCAGGTTTCTGCATGATAGCCTTCTCTCATTATCTGGGATTAACGATCGCGATCGCGCTAGGAGCAATCCTGCGTTTTACGCAACTTGATGCGAAACCCCTCTGGTTAGATGAGGTAATTACGGCTTTACTGAGCTTAGGGCGCAGTTATGACGTTCCTTTAGATACCCTTTTTCCCTTATCGGAACTCGCTGACTTATTTACCTTTAATCCGGCTACCACTTGTCCAGATATTGCTCAAGCCGTTACCGTACAATCAACCCATCCCCCGCTCTTTTTTTGCTTGATGCATTGGTGGTTAATGCACAATGTTGGAGAAATGTCAATAACTTGGCAACTGCGGGCATTACCTGCCTTGATTGGTACAGGTGCGATCGCGGCCGTTTATTATTTAGGACGAATCGCCTTTTCGCCAACGGCGGGATTAATGAGCGCTACCGTGATGGCGGTTTCTCCCTTTGGCATATATTTATCTCAATCTGCCCGACACTACACCCTTCCGGTACTCTTAATGACAGGGGCGCTGATTAGCCTAATTCACATCAGCCAAAGCTTGCGCCGCAAAACCGCTATTCCCCTATTTCCCTGTCTGAGTTGGGTTTTGATTAATAGTATAGGCTTGCGGGTTCACTACTTCTTTCTATTAGGGTTTATCGCTCAAGTTGTCACCCTAGTCGCGCTTATTGTTCAACTCTATCCTCGCACCATTTCCCTAAGCAAAACCATTCTTCCCTTGGGATGCTGCGTGCTTCCCATTGTCAGCTTTTTGCCTTGGATACCCACATTCATCGAGCATTTTAGCCGCCCCGAAACCAGTTGGCTACCCCAACCGCATAATATTGCCCCTTTGTACCAAATTTTCGCGGGTTGGGTACTGATGACCATTATTTTACCCGTCGAGGATCAGCCTTGGTGGATTGCAGTTCCCAGCGGTATCGCCATGCTTGTGTTTACCGGGTGGTTGTGCAAAACTGCGATCGCGGGGATGCGCCAGCTAAAGATTACCCTACCCCGACGTTTATCCTTATCCTCAAAATCTCTCGGTGCTTGGATACTGGTTTGTTTTACAGGCTGCGTCTTACTGCAATTTCTAGTTATTATCTATATCCTGAAAAAAGATATTTCCCTAGTGCCGCGCTATCACTTCGTTTATTTTGCCAGTATTTGCACCTTACTGGGCGCGAGTCTTTGGAAAACTCCCCAATCTGTAGAAGCTTTGCGCCATAACCGCTGGTTAACGCATCCCCTTTCAATTGTCGTCTGTGTGGGAATCATTAGCGGCTTGTGTGTTGTTTCCGACTTAGCCTTCCAGCAACCCTTTCAACCCCGCGCCGTCGCGCAACGCCTCAGCAGCGATACCAGCATTCCCCAAGTGAGTGTGGTACAGGTGCAAAATCTCCAGGATATTGCATTAGGCTTAAGCTTTGCGCTAGAAACCCAAAAGGTCGATCCAACCGCAGAAGGGTATATGGTTATCGTAGAGCGATCGCCCGATTTCCACATCGTCTGGGATAAGCTGGCTGAATTGTCTTCGGTTCCGCCTCCCCCCCTCAACCTCTGGATTTTTGCACCCGGAATGAGACGCCAAGAATATTTATCCGATTTCCGCCTCAAAAATCAAGCCCTCTGCACTCTAGATCCTAACGAACTCCACCAAATTGGCATCCCCTACGGTCGGTATTATTGCGAGTAGAAGAGGGTGAAGAGGGTGGGGAGATAGGGGGAAGAAGGAAAATCGGCTATAGTTCTCAATACCTACTTAAAACTCGGAACTCGGAACTAACTTCCCCCCATCCTCTTTTCCACTCAGCACACCGCTACGCGGAAGCAAGCTACAGCACTCATCACGAAGCACTCACAAGCGTCGATACTCCCAGGGTACGACAAATTTGGGGTCTTGCCAGACGCCTTTTTTCTGGCTTTTGGCTGTGGCTTCGGCGGCTTCAACTAAGGCGGCGCTAGGACAATTTTTGAGATAGGGGCGATAGACTAAGGCTAACCCTTCGCTGACGAGAATTTCTTGGATGAAGGTGCCGTTTCTGAGACGGACTTCGCTAATTTTACGACCATAGCGATCGCTATCGGTAATTGTCAAGACGACGCGATTGCCCCCAGCGTTGACTAATTCTTGCACGCGCGTTTGTGCTTGCTCTCCCCATTTAAACTGGCTTTTATCTACGGCTTTGCGGCTTTGTCTTTCTTTGGCGGAATGGGGAACTTCTGGCGCATCAATACACGCAAACCGGATACTTAAAGTATTCCCTTGAGGATCGATGACTGCAATTGTATCGCCATCGCTTACCCGTTGCACGGTATGTGTAGGAGGTCCAAACCAATCGCATCCTGCTAAACTGAGAGCTAAACTGGCGATCGCGCTTACCTTTAAGAGTCGCAAATTCTGTCTAGCATCCCACCTTACTCGGCGCATTCCGTTTTCTCGCTCAATCTTACAATAGGTCTGACTACCGATAATACGCGATCGCGTCTAAATTGTCCGGCAATTCGTCTTTGTCTTGCCGCTTTAAGGCTTGAATTTGGTAGTTCCACTGAGTCAAAAGTTGGATGCAATGCTGATTATTTTGTTGAGCGTGAATGGCTCAAAACAGGGTGGAATGCGATTGTGCTAACCATTGCTTTGCTCTTTTTTATTTGACTTTCACAAAAGAAGGGGATAAAAAATAATTTCAAACGACACAATATAAAAAAATAGGTGGACGCTTAGATCCACCCCAAATCCCACTATCGATTTGTCAGTAAGTTCAACGAATTTAGCAATCCAGCTTTAGTAAGCTTGACGAGCCAATAAATTCCAGAGGAAGATTAATAAGATAGCACCCAAAACGGCAAAGACGATGCTAGAAAGACTGAGGGCACCTACACTAGCCGCAGCGGCTCCTGAACTTCCTAATAGGGTTTGACCTAACCAACCCCCAACTAATGCACCTAAAATTCCTAAACCGATGGTACCGAGAATACCGCCGCCTTGGCGACCGGGATAAATTAATTTAGCAAGAGCGCCTGCAATTAAACCTAAAACTAACCAAGCGATAATATCCATTGTTGTTTTCTCCTAAGCGTGAATGTTGTTTTTAAGCTGTGCTTTAATGTTTTTAGAATATCAAGATAAATTGGATCGTCCAATCTATCAAACGGGATAACCTCCCGTCTGCCCAATTGGTGATTGTAAGAGAGTCTAACCCTTGGCAATTCGGTAGAGGATGCGACAGAAACGAGCGATCAATTTAGGGTTGAGTGGGCTGTCAGGATGCAGCAATCAAAAAGTAAGTGAATGTCCTGCTAGCGACTAGCGCGAGGTTGGAGGGAGAAAACCAGGCCATTTACGAAGCGCGTGCGAAACAGACTTCCTGGGAGAAAGTGCTATTCCCCCTAAAATGGGAGACAATCACCCACTTGGGTCAAGTCAATCTAAGCTAGAAGTTGAAGATAATGGAAAAAGGGAAGAGGGAAGGCATCCCCCGGCCGATCCTGTGGGAAAGCCGAATGACTGGCTACTTCATCCCGCTAGCCCATTAGCGTTTACCCTGTTGTAGAGATCCTAGAGAAGCTTTGATTCAAGCGGAGACTTTAGACCTATTAGAATGGCCGCGCCTGTGCCAACATCTTGCCACATTTACGGCAACCAAGTTGGGGGCGGTGGCGACGCGCCATTTGACCATTCCGGAAACCCCTGACGAGAGTTTAGGGTTACTCGCCCAAACCCAAGAGGTCTACCAACTAGAAAATGAGGTACCGAACGGTTTATCCTTTGAAGGGATTCATGATATTGGAGTGGCTCTAGATCGGGCAGAGTTACAAGGGTTGCTGACTGGAGAAGAACTCCTAGAAGTGGCGACAACGCTCTTTGGGGTGCGACGGTTGCGGCGAACCATTGAGGATCGGGATAATTTACCCGTTCTTTCGGAGTTGGTGGCAGATATTCGCACCTATCCTGAATTGGAACAGGAGATTTATCGGTGTATTGACGATCGCGCTCAGGTGGCAGACCGGGCAAGTGTTAAACTGGGGGGCATTCGCCAGCAACTTAAGAGTTTGCGCGATCGCATCCACAGCATCTTACAGCGCATCCTCCAACGCCAAGGCCAGGCGATCCAAGAACAGATTATTACCCAACGGGGCGATCGCTTTGTGATTCCTGTCAAAGCCCCCCAAAAGGATGCCATTCCCGGTATTGTTCACGATACTTCAACTAGCGGCGCAACCCTTTATATTGAGCCGAATGCAATTGTCTCATTGGGCAACCAACTGCGCCAACTGCAACGCCAAGAACAAGCTGAAGAAGAAGCCATCCGCCGCCAGCTAACCGAACAAGTCGCCGCCGTTAAACCGGATATTGAAAAATTACTAATTGTTGCCACTACCCTAGATTTAGCCAGCGCCAAAGCCCAGTATAGTCGCTGGCTAGAAGCGCATCCGCCTCGGTTTAGCGATCGCGCCCAAGGTGAGAAAATTATCTTGCGCCAACTGCGCCATCCCCTATTAGTTTGGCAGCAACAGCACGAACAAGGTTCGCCCGTCGTTCCCGTCGATCTGATTGTTTCCCCAGAAACCCGCGTTGTCGCCATTACTGGGCCCAATACTGGCGGGAAAACGGTGACGCTCAAAACCTTGGGGTTAGCCGCCCTGATGGCAAAAGTGGGACTATTTATCCCCGCCAAAGACCCAGTAGAGTTACCCTGGTTCGAGCAAATTTTAGCCGATATTGGCGACGAACAATCCTTACAGCAAAGCCTTTCTACCTTTTCGGGTCACATTCGCCGCATTAGTCGGATCTTAGAAGCTTTAGGGGAAGAAGATGAAGTCTCTCAAACTCTCATTTTGCTCGATGAAGTCGGCGCGGGAACAGACCCCTCCGAAGGAAGCGCTTTAGCGATCGCCCTTTTACAATACCTCGCCAGCCGCGCCCAACTTACCCTAGCTACGACCCACTTCGGCGAACTCAAAGCCCTGAAATACGAAGACGAACGTTTTGAAAATGCTTCCGTAGAATTTGACGAACGTTCCCTCCAGCCCACCTATCGCCTCTTATGGGGCATTCCTGGCCGCTCTAACGCCCTGACGATTGCCCGTCGCTTGGGTTTGAACCCCAGCATCATCGAACGCGCTCAAGGCTACGTCGGCGGCCCCTCCGAAGAGGTGAACCAAGTGATTGCGGGTTTAGAAGCCCAGCGCCGCCGCCAGGAACGCAAAGCCCAAGAAGCGGCCCAACTGCTCGCCGAAGCCGAACGCTTGCACCAAGAGGTGGCCCGCAAAGCCAACCAATTGCAAGAACGAGAACGGGAATTGCGGGCGCAACAGGAAGTAGAAGTCCAAAAAGCGATCGCCAGCGCTAAAAAGGAAATTGCCCAAGCCATCCACCGCTTGCAACAAGGTCCTGTCACTGCCCAGGATGCCCATCAAGCCACGCAAGATTTAAACCAAATCGCCGAGCGCCGATTGCCCTCTGTTGCCCAACCCAAGCCCAAATCCACGTATAAACCGCAGGTGGGCGAACGGGTGCGAATTCCCCGCTTGGGGCAAACCGGGGAAGTGCTGAATATTCAAGAAGAACAGGAGGAACTTACCGTTCGCTTTGGGTTAATGAAAATGACCGTTCCCTTAAGCGATATTGAATCCCTCGACGGTCAAAAGGTGACAAAACCCGCCCCACCCCCCAAACCCCCGGAAGTCAAAACAGCGCCCGCCCCAGCGCCTTTGGTACAAACCGAAAGCAATACCCTCGATATTCGGGGAAGTCGGGTGACAGATGCCGAGGTGCGGGTTGAAGAGGCGATCGCCCAAGCCTTCGCAGTGGGGAGAGGGGCCTTATGGATTATTCATGGTAAAGGAACCGGACAGTTAAGGCGTGGCGTCCATGATTATCTAGCCCAGCATCCTCAAATTGACCGTTTTGAACTCGCCGAGCAAAATAGCGGCGGTTCCGGCGTCACGATCGCTTATCTCAAATAAGGGCAAGATGGGGGATTCAAGAGTGTTGAGTGAGAAGAGGGTGGGGGGATGGGGGGAAGTTAGTTCCGAGTTCCGAGAGGGGATGGGGGGAAAAAGAGTGCTAAATTCCGTTTAGCAGGGTTCTGTGGCTAGCTTCCGTGCAGCAGTGTGCTAAGTAGGTTCAAGAGTGCTGAGTTTTAAGTCCGTATCGAGAACCATAGCCGATTTCCCTTCTACCCCAACCCCCAACTCCCTCTTCTTCCCCAACCCCCAACCCCCAACTCCCAATTCCCTCTTCTTCCCCCCACCTCCCCATCCCCCCACCCTCTTCTTCCCCCAACTCCCAACCCCCCTCACCCCCCCCCCCCCCCCCCCCCCCCCCC
>JAAHGE010000276.1 GCA_010672635.1 Desertifilum sp. SIO1I2
GCCAAACCCCACTTTACCAGGCTTGACTGCCCTCGCTCTATCTATGCTAGCAGGAGTGCTGAGTGGGGAAGAGGATGGGGGGATGGGGAGATGGGGGGAAGAAGAGGGGTTTGGGAGTTGGGGAAATGAAGATAAAGCGGTTATTGTTCTAGAAACCTAATCAGCACACCGCGACGCGGAAGCTAGCAGAACAGCACTCTAGGGCAAAGCACTCTCTTCCCCCCACCCTGTTACCCACTCGGAACTCGGAACTTTGCACTCCTTCCCGACTCAGCACTCTTTTCCCCCCATCTCCCCATCCCCCCATCCTCTTCCCCACTCAGCACTCCTGCTAGCATAGATAGAGCGAGGGCAGTCAAGCCTGGTAAAGTGGGGTTTGGCACGATTGATTTTGCTTGGGAGGCAGACATGACGGCTTTGATGCGGCGTCCAATGTTGGTGGGTGGCGTAAGCTTATCTCTGGGGCTTTGGCTGTTGGGAAGTTTTCAGCATTCCCTAGCTCAGATGGGAGAATTTAGCTTACTCAGCGCGATCGCCCTTTCTTCGCTATTTTGGTGGTTGAATGCAAAACGGACGCCCCCACTGGATTTATCGCCAGTTCTGACGCCAGTCGATCGCGAAACAGCCGAAAAGGCGATCGCTCAAGTCGAAACGGCCATTAGCTACCTGGAAGCCGAAAATCAAGATATCGCCCCCTGGAAGGCAAAATTAGCCCAACTGAAGCCCGAATTAGACCGTAATGTCTTGAACTTGGTGGTCATGGGCGGTAAGGGGACTGGAAAAAGCAGCTTAGTTCAAGCTTTGGGCAACCAGTGGAACGTACAAGAAGCGCCTGCCCTATTTGTTCCTGAAACGGACTCAGATGCCATTGCTTACGATCTTGCCAGCAAAGCCGATCTGGTTTTGTTCCTGACGAACGGCGACTTAACGGAATCGGAATTACAAAGCCTATCCCAACTGACCCGACAGCATCACCGCCTGCTGTTAGTCTTTAACAAACAAGACCAGTATCTCCCAGAAGAACAGCCCGTCGTGTTGCAACAGCTACAGCAGCGCGTGTCTCACCTGTTAGCCTCAGAAGAGGTGATGGCGATCGCGGCTTCTCCAAGTGAAATTCGGGTTCGCAAACATCAACCCGATGGCAGCGTGCAAGAATGGCTGGAAAAACCCGAAAGTGCGATCGCGCCTCTGAGTGCCAAAATTAGCCAAATCCTAACGACAGAAACCTCTTCACTGGTTTGGGCAACCACCAAACGCAAAGCCGATCGACTCAAAGGCGAAATCAAAGACGCCTTAAACCAAGTTAGACGCGATCGCGCCATGCCCATTATCGAACAATATCAATGGATTGCAGCCGCCACCGCCTTCGCCAACCCCGTACCCGCCCTAGACTTACTCGCGACTGGGGCAATTACCGGACAATTGGTGATGGACTTAGGTGCAATTTACCAGCAAAAACTCGACTGGGAACAAGCCCAAACCGCCGCTAAAACCACAGGCGAACTCATGCTAAAACTGGGTTTAGTCGAACTTTCCACCAACACCATCAGCCACTTTCTCAAAACCCACGCCGTCACCTACGTCGCTGGAGGGGCAGCCCAAGGCATTAGCGCCGCCTACCTCACCCGCGTGGCTGGTTTAAGCTTAATTGAATATTTCCAATCCCAAGATATTCACGCTGAAACCGGATTTAATCTCGAAAAACTCAGCAATACCCTCAAAACCGTTTTCCAGCAAAACCAACGCGCCGCCTTCATCCAGTCATTTGTCAAGCAAGGTTTAGCCAAACTCTTCCCCAGCAACGCCCAACCCCAACTCAGCGAATCTTCCGTTACTGTGGCTTAGGCAATTGTATGCTTTTTGGGGCCGAGGATATCTCGCAGTTGTTTGGCAAGTTGTCGATCGAGGGTGAGAGGTTCGCGGGTTGAGAGCGATCGCCTTTGCTGCAACGATCGGATCTGGAGTTTTGAGCCGATGGTTACGGCGCAATCTAGTTTCTAGATTTTTGATCGTTAAACTCAAAGCAAAGCTGCGATTCCGGAAAACCGATCCGTTACTCAGCAGTGGCTCGAAGAATGGCAAACTAAGATTAATGTAGACGCATTCGAGAGTTATCGACAATGACTGAGCCAACCAATGCTCGCGACTTGTTTCAAGCCGCTTATCAGCATCGCTACACTTGGGATGCTAACTTCCCTGGCTATTCTGCCGATGTCACCCTTACCCAAGGCAATGAAGTCTATCGGGGTACCGTTCGCATTAACCCAGACTTCAGCGTAGAAGTGAGTGGGATAGATAACGAAGAAGTGCAGCAAAGCATCTACACCCAACTGCGGGATGTTGTCACCCACCGCAAGCGCTCTAGCTTTGAACAGGCGCATGGTAAAAATAGCTTTAGCCTAGGCAACACCGATGATAGCGGTGCAATGGAAATTCTAGTGCAAGGCGACTCAATGGGTTCTAACTATAAGATTCGCGGTACCGAAATCTGTCAAGTTAGCCGCGTTATGGGCAAAATGGCGTTTGTCATCGATACCTATGAAAGCCTAGAAACCCCAGAAGGCTACCTTTCCAAGCGCTACGACGCTGTTTTTACCAATCCGCAAACCGGCCAGCAAATTCAAGAGTTACAATTTCACGATAGCTACGAAAAAGTCGGTAACTATTACGTGATGACAAACCAGGTGGTTCATGCCAACAAGCAAGGCGAACAAACCACCACTGAATTTAATTACTCGAATGTCCGGCTATTAGAAACTGCAACCGTTGCCTAGGTCAGCAATAGCGTTAGGATCGAAGAAGCTGCTTTTAGATACCCAACCCTGAAATTTGATAGGTGTACTATGTCTCAAACCCTAGCTCTCACTCCGGATAATGTTGAACAGGTTCTTGATGAAATGCGCCCTTATTTGATGGCGGATGGCGGAAATGTCGAGTTAGTGGAAATTGATGGTCCTGTAGTGAAACTCCGCCTGCAAGGCGCTTGTGGTTCTTGTCCGAGTTCTACAATGACCTTAAGAATGGGAATTGAACGCCGCCTGCGCGAGTTTATTCCAGAAATTGCTGAAGTTGAGCAAGTTATCTAAATACTGAAGTGCTAAGTGCTGCCGCGTGGCGCTTGGTATGAGGCGGTGTGCTGAAGTGAGAGTGTGAGGTTCTGGCCAATTGCGGCTTGACGCGCGAGAGGCGATACTTTGCACTCTTCTTCCCCAATTCCTGATTTCTACTGAAACTTTATGACTTATCCCCTCTACGTTGCGTTTATTTGGCACCAGCACCAACCGTTATATAAAAGTCGGGTGGCTGGTAAATATCGTCTCCCTTGGGTGCGCCTGCATGGAACAAAAGATTATTTAGATTTAGTATTATTGTTGGAACGCTATCCCAAGCTGCATCAAACGGTGAACCTGGTTCCCTCATTGATGATGCAGATTGAAGATTATGCGGCGGGTACGGCGTTCGATCCGTATTTAGAGTTGGCTTTGACGCCGACAGCCCAACTCGATCCCGAACAGCAGCGCTTTATTATTGAACATTTCTTTGATGCCAACCACCGGACGTTAGTCGATCCACATCCGCGCTATGCTGAATTGTACTATCAGCGCCAGGGGAAAGGACGCGCTTGGTGTTTGGAGAATTGGACAGAGCAAGATTATAGCGATTTATTAGCTTGGCATAATTTAGCGTGGATCGATCCGCTGTTTTGGGACGATCCGGAGATTGAGGGGTGGTTGAAGCAGGGGCGGAATTTTAGCTTAAGCGATCGCCAACGCATCTATTCTAAACAGCGGGAAATCCTGGGGCGGATTATTCCTCAACACCGCAAAATGCAGGAAACCGGACAACTCGAAGTCACCACCACCCCCTACACCCACCCGATTTTACCCCTACTGGCAGATACAAATTCCGGGCGCGTCGCCGTCCCTGGCATGGCTTTACCGGAAAAACGTTTCCGCTGGCCTGAAGACAATCCTCGCCACTTACAGAAGGCGTGGGATATGTATCTTGACCGATTTGGCTGCGCGCCGCGCGGGTTGTGGCCGTCAGAGCAGTCGGTGAGTCCGGCGATTCTACCCGATGTTGCCAAACAAGGATTTAAATGGTTATGTTCCGATGAGGCGGTGTTGGGATGGACGCTGCATCACTTCTTCCACCGCGATGAGGTGGGGAATGTTTGCGAACCGGAATATTTATATCGTCCCTATCGCTTAGAAACGCCTCATGGAGACTTAGCCATCGTCTTCCGCGATCACCGCTTATCGGACTTGGTAGGCTTTACCTACGCCAATATGGAAGCCAAGAAAGCCTCAGCCGACTTAGTGGGACACCTGGAGGCGATCGCGCGATCGCTCAAACATCGTCAACCCGGTGGCGGATCGGCCCTCCAACAACCCTGGCTCGTTACCATTGCCCTAGATGGTGAAAACTGTTGGGAATACTATCATCAAGATGGGAAACCTTTCCTCGAATCGCTCTATCAAACCTTAAGCGAGCATTCTGAAATTCAGTTAGTCACCGTTTCCGAGTTTTTAGACCAGTTCCCCGCCACCGAAACCATCCAGAGCGATCGCCTGCATAGCGGTTCGTGGGTAGACGGTAGCTTCACCACCTGGATTGGCGATCCGGCGAAAAACCGCGCTTGGGACCTCCTCACCAACGCCAGAGAAACCTTAGTCAAACATCCCGAAGCCACCGAAGAAAATAACCCCGAAGTCTGGGAAGCCCTTTACGCCGCCGAAGGATCGGACTGGTTTTGGTGGTTTGGGGAAGGTCATTCCTCTAACCAGGATGCCATGTTCGACCAACTCTTCCGCGAACACCTCGCCGCCATCTATCAAGCCCTTAACGAAACCGTTCCCCCAGAAGTCAAATACCCTGTAGAAATTCACGAAGCTAGAGGCGATCATCGCCCAGAAAGCTTTATTCACCCCGTTATTGATGGGATCGGAGACGAACAAGACTGGGATAAAGCGGGACGTTTGGAAATTGGTGGCGCGCGCGGTACCATGCACCAGAGTTCCACCGTTCAACGTCTCTGGTATGGAGTAGATCACCTGAATTTCTATCTACGGCTAGACTTCAAAAGTGGCGTCAAACCGGGAGGCGATCTCCCCTCAGAATTAAACCTCCTCTGGTATTATCCCGATCGCACCATGCACAATAGTCCAGTGCCTCTGGATAATACCCCCGATCTAGCCCCTGTTAATTATCTCTACCATCACCATTTAGGGATTAATTTACTCACCCAGTCCTTCTGGTTCCAAGAAGCAGGCGAACATCATCAATGGCATACTCGCACCAGTCGCGCCCAAATTGCCTATCAAAGTTGCTTAGAACTGGCGGTTCCTTGGGCGGATCTGCATATTCCCCCAGACTGGCCATTGCGCTTGGTTTTAGTCCTATCGGATAATGGACGTTTTCGCGGCTATTTACCCGAAAATTCACTGATTCCGATCGAAGTTCCTTAATTTTAGTGCTGAGTGCTGAGTGCTGTTGCTTTAGCTTCCGCGTAGCGGTGTGCTGAGTTAAGTCCGCTTATTTCGAGTACCGTTGCTTGTATGCTAAGTAGCGGGGTTTTGAGTGAGTGGGAAGTATTTCTGTTTGAATAGGGTACAAAGTTGGTGAAAGAGTTTTAAGTATTCTTCCTAACTCCTTTACTGGATACTCAAAACTTTATCCTTTGCACTCTCTTTCTAACTCGGAACACCGCTGCGCGGAAGCAAGCTACGGAACTCGGAACTCGGTACTCGCTACTTTGCACTGTCTGCCCCTATTTTGTGCGTGATTGATTAAGAGTATGTTGGACATTAAGCAGATTCGAGATAATTTTGAGCAAGTTCAAGAACTTCTAAATCGTCGGGGGGGTAACTATGACCTACAACCGATTTTAGAGGTTGATAACCAGCAACGCGAGTTAGAAACTCAAGGGGGAAAACTGCGTGCTAAGAGTAATGAAATTGGCAAGTTAGTGGGGGAAAAAATAAAATCGGGAACGCCTGCAAATTCTCCAGAAGTGCAAGCCTTGAAGGATGAGGGAAATCAAATTAAAGCGCAACTGGCTGAATTAGAACCCAAGGAAAAGGAATTGCAGGCGAAGTTAATTGAATTACTTCTACCGATTCCTAATCTACCGAGCGAAGCAACACCCATTGGTAAAAGTGAAGAAGAAAATGTAGAAGTTCGGCGCTGGGGAGATGAATATTTACCCAAAAATGAGAATATTCTGCCGCATTGGGAGATTGGGGAAAAGTTAGGAATTCTCAATTTCGAGCGGTCTGTAAAAATTGCTCAAAGTCGATTTGTAACGCTTTTAGGAGCAGGGGCGGCTTTAGAAAGAGCATTAATTAGTTTTATGCTCAATCGCCACTTAGCAGCGGGATATACTGAGGTGAGTCCGCCCTATTTAATTAATAGTACCTCGCTGACAGCATCGGGTCAGCTCCCAAAATTTGCGGAAGAAAGTTTTAAGTGCGATCGCGATGACTTGTGGTTAACTCCGACGGCGGAAGTTCCGGTTACGAGTTTCTACCGAGATGAGATTTTACCGGAGGAATCTTTACCCGTTCGCTACTGTGCTTATACGCCTTGTTTTCGTCGGGAAGCGGGAAGTTACGGAC
>JAAHGE010000277.1 GCA_010672635.1 Desertifilum sp. SIO1I2
AGACTTTGTGAATACGGATTTAAAAAGCGACACGATAGCCTGTGAGTCATTCTGTGTATGACGCCTGAAATCTATAGTAGAAAGGGTATCCATATCTAAAGTTGACAAGATAGATTTCTTTGAGCGCAAATAGGCAACTCAATCATCAAATTCGTCCCTTGACCTAGAGTTGAAATACATTGAAGATTGCCGCCATGATCTTCAACAATAATTTGATAGCTGGTTGCCAACCCCATCCCCGTCCCTTTCCCCACTGGTTTTGTCGTAAAAAAGGGATTAAAGATTTTCTTTTGAACCTCTATACTCATCCCACAACCATTATCTTCAATCGAGATACAAAGCCAGTTTGCTTGAGAAAGCGTTGTTGTAATTGCAATTTCTCCCCGGTAATCTGCGTCTTCCTCTAATTCCAGATAAGAACGTTGTTGTTCAATGGCATCCACTGCATTAGACAAAAGATTGAGGAAAACTTGATTTAATAAACCGGAATAACATTCAATTCTTGGAACATTTCCATAATTTTTAATAACATTGATTTTGGGTTCTCCAGCTTTTCCATTGAGTCGATTTTGCAAAATAACAAGCGTACTATCCAGACTTTCGTGCAAATTGACTCGCTTGAAATCAGCTTCATCTAAACGCGAAAAAGTTCTTAAAGACTTGACAATATCTCGAATTCGCGAAGCCCCAGTTTTCATAGAATTTAGTAATTCGGGAAAATCGCTAGCGAGATAGTCAAAATCAATTTCTTCTAGTTCCGCAGCGATCGCGCTTGGGGGTTGAGGGCAAGATTGCTGATAAAGCCGAACTAAAGAAATCAACTGTCTGACATACTCCGAAGCGGGTTGAAGATTGCCATAAATAAAACTAACTGGATTATTAATTTCATGGGCAATTCCCGCTACCAATTGTCCTAAAGAAGACATTTTTTCAACCTGAATCAAGCGAGTTTGCGCTTGTTGGAGTTCCGTATAGGCTTGGGCAAGTTCGCGAGATTTCTCTTCAGATGCTCGATAGAGTTCGGCTTGTTCGATCGCGATCGCCACTTGGTTTGTCACCTCTTGCAGCAGTTCAATCTCTTCAGAACTCCAGGGGCGATCGCCAGCAATTCGTCCTAATTCAAATCCGCCAATCTGCTGGCCCGCTGTATGAATGGGAATGCAAACATAAGCAGAGATGCCATAGGTTTGGCGAAACGATTTTAACTGTTCGTCGGGTAGCTGACTTGACCGATCGACGCAGTAGATCTGACCTTGAAAAATCTTCTCAAACTTCATTAAAAACCGATCGGGCGCGTACTGACCTAACCAACTGGGCAGTTCGGGAACTTTGCGCTCTATCACAATTTCCCAACTCGGCGAGTGAGTTTGGGAGCGATACCAACCAAACGTACAAATATCAACTTGAATTGCAGTGTAGATCGCATTAACCGCATTTTGCAAAATCGTCTCTAAATCTAAAGAACTGCGAATTTGCGTGCTGATGGAATTAACCAGTTGCGTGCGAACCAATAGCCCTTGTAACTGAGCTTCCGCCTGTTGGCGTTGCGTTTCAATGGCTTTGCGATCGCTAATATCTTGCACGTATCCCAAAAAATGAGCGATCTGACCTTGGGGAGTATACGCGACCTTGGTAAAGTCGTACAGCCAGCAATATTCACCATCGGCGCGACGCAGGCGATATTCCTGTTCGTAGTATCGCTCGCCTGCTCGGATGCGGTTTTGGATATCTTGGGCGACCCGCATCCGATCGTCTGGATGAATCAGATCGATATAATGCGATCGCGTCCGCAGAAAAAATTCGGGATCGTAACCTAACTGCGATCGCACGTTGGGCGAAACATACTCCACCGGCCAACCTTCGGCATTTTGCCACTTAAAGACCACCGTCGGGCCGCCGATAAACAGACTCCGTTCTTCGCGCAGTGCAATTTCCGCCTGTTTGAGGGCGCTAATATCGCGGATCGCAAATAGCACCTTATCCCCTTCCACCGGAATCACCCGCACTTCTTCGTAGTACAGCTTGTTGTCTACCCAGGTTTCTTGCTCGTAAGCTTGAATTTCTCCGGTTCGGACGACCTGCTCTAGATGATAGCGCTGTCGCCGAGCCACTTCCGGGGGTAAGGTATCTTCGAGACGCTGACCGATGGGATTGACTGAATTTTCAATCAGATCGGGAAAGCCAGGATTGTGAAGGTAGTTGAGATAGACGCCCTCTGCATTGACGTAAAACAACAAATCGGGGATTGACCTTAAGATGGCTCTATTTTCCGCCTCGCTCTGTTGCAGCGCCAGTTCCATTTGTTTGCGATCGCTAATATCGCGGATCATAAACAGCACTTTGTCAGTTTCCACCGGAATGACGCGGACTTCTTCGTAATACAACTTGCCGTCAATGCGTACCTGCTGTTCGTAGGTTTGAACTTCGCCCGTATCTAAGGCAATCTGAATGTAATAAAGGTGTCGTTGCGCGACCTCTAGGGGTAAAACATCGGTTAAACAGCGATTGATGGGATTGACACCCGCATCGACAAGGTTAGCAAACTGGGGCGCGTGAAGGTAATTGAGATAAACCCCGTTACGGTTGACATAAAACATTAAATCGGGAATGGCTTCCCACATGGCTCGCTTCATCGCTTCGCTGTGTTGTAGAGCCAGTTCGGTCTGTTTGCGATCGCTAATATCTTGGACGATAGCTAAATCGGAGATAGGATTTCCGTCAGGATCTCGCAAAATCGACAGAACCGAATTGGTCCAAACAACGCTGCCGTTTTTATGGATGTAACGCTGCTCCAGCATACAGGAGTCAATGTCGCCGTTATAGAGTTGGCGAATCAGTTCGGATTTCCCGGCGAGGTCGTCGGAATGCGTCACCTGTTGAAAGGTCAGTTGCAAGAGTTCTGCCTCGGTATATCCTAAAAGCTGACAAAACCCTGGGTTGACTTGGATAAAGCGACCGGATAGATCGGCTTGATTGATTCCAACCCCTGCTTGTTGAAAGATTGCCCGAAATTTATCTTCGCTTTGCTGCCACTCTTTTTCTGCGTGCTGGCGATCGCTCATCTGATGTTCTAGCACCATTTGGTAGCAATTATGGGTTAATTGCAATTTTGCTTGAGTTTCCTCCAGTTGGCGAGTTCTTTCTAGTACGCGCTGCTCTAGTTGTTGCGTCAGTTGTTGGATTTTGGCTTCCGCTTGTTTGCGCTCTGTGATGTCTCGAATAATTGAGAGGTGACGATGGGGAATAAAATGAGCAGTGGCGGCGTATTCCACCTCGCGGATCGCGCCATCTGCTCGCACGAGGCGAAATTCCCCCCGCATCTGACCTTGTTGTTGAAACTGCTGCCATGTTGGGGTAAAGTCCACTCCAGGCTCGGTAAACTCAGCGATGCAGCGACCGATCAGTTCTTCGCGTGGCAAACCGAAGAGTTCGCAAGCGGCCCAATTCACCTCAATATACAGACCCCGGTCATCTGCGATCGCCATTGCGTCTAAAGCCGTTTCAAATAAGCTCCGCAGTTGACGATCTCTCAAAGATAATGAGGTCAGATCGCTGGATTCCAATACTGCATCATCAGAGTGACTCAGAGGGGTGAAAGGTTGGTTCATTAGACATTGGAAAGCGCAACAACTTAGCCAGACTGCAAGTACACCCAAAGTTCCTGTTATTCCGAGTTATAGCCTAGGAGAGTATCCAACATCCACCTGCGGGTTGTCTCCACTGCTACTTAACACGTGTCAAGCAAGAAATCTTTCCCTAGTATCATCTACTTCACAAGCCCTTGTGTGTCACCTCATCAAACCTTAAGATTATTTCTGACTGAAGAGTCAATCTAAAATCTGGATTATTATTCTGAAAAAACCTTATAAAAATTAGTATTTAGCTTTTACAGCCTCAATCTAAGGTATGAATATTTAACCGCATACAATAAGTGGCGTTCCTTCCCAAACCAGCAGAATGAGAGAGGAACGCCAGCCCTTGCTACCCCCCTCGTACTTAGGGGAACCGCGTTCTTAAGGTCAACACTTTGAACTCCGTATCTCAGTAATCGTTCAACCCAAATCTGTTGTTTTAGTTACTTAGAAGAGGGCTTAAAAGCAGCGGAACCGATAAAGCGAGCCGCCGCACCCAACTCGCGCTCAATTCGCAACAGTTCGTTAAACTTAGCCACCCGTTCGCCGCGACAGCCAGAACCCGTTTTAATCAAGCCGGAACTGGTAGCGACCACCAAATCGGCGATCGTGGTATCTTCAGATTCGCCAGAACGGTGAGATACAAAACACTTGTAATTGTTGTGTTTCGCCAGTTCAATGGTATCTAATGTTTCCGAGAGCGTACCGATTTGATTGAGCTTAATTAAAATGGCATTAGCCAGCCCGCGATCGATACCCTCAGCCAAAATTTTAGAGTTGGTACAGAAGAGATCGTCGCCAACCAACGCAACCGTTGCCCCAATCTTGTCGGTCAGCATCTTCCAGCCATCCCAATCATTCTCGCCCATGCCATCTTCTAGGGAAACAATCGGATACTGTCTGGCCCAAGAAGCCCACAGTTCCACCATTTCCTCAGAAGACTTAGCGGACTGGTCGGACTTGAAAAAGATATACTTGCCATCTTTCCACATCTCGCTAGTCGCCGGATCGAGACAAATCGAGATATCCTCACCCGGTTTGTAACCCGCTTTGGCGATCGCCTCTAGGATGACTTCCACCGCTTCCTCATTGGATTTCAGGTTCGGTGCAAACCCCCCTTCATCGCCAACCCCGGTACTGTACCCTTTTTGATGCAGAATCGACTTCAGCGCGTGAAAGGTTTCCATCCCCATCCGAATCGATTCCGCAAAGGAGGGCGCATTGTGAGGCGCAATCATGAACTCCTGGAAATCTACATTATTATCGGCATGGCGACCCCCGTTAATCACGTTCATGCAGGGAACGGGCAACAAAGAAGCATTCGCCCCACCCAGATAGCGATACAAAGGAAGACCTAAAGAATGAGCCGCCGTTCTCGCCACCGCTAAAGACACGGCCAGAATCGCATTGGCTCCTAAGTTGGCCTTATTCGGCGTCCCATCAATCTCAATCATCAGCCGATCGATGGCTCGCTGCTGCGTCACTTCGAGATCGAACAATTCTGGGGCGATTTGCTCGTTAACGTTCTCGACGGCTTTGAGGACGCCTTTACCCCCGTAGCGTCGAGGATCGCCATCGCGCAATTCAACAGCCTCTTTTTCACCTGTGGATGCACCAGAGGGAACAATGGCTGAACCCGTTGTGCCATCTTCTAAGACAACGTGCGCTTCAACTGTGGGATTACCTCTTGAATCTAAGACTTCATGGGCGCTGATGTCCGCGATCCGCATAACGAATTCTCCTTAAAAGTGAGGTCATGTCTCAAAAACCCTAATTCTAGGATGAAACGACCAGGGAGGCATACACAAACAGGGTTTATCAGTGGTAAAGTCAATGATTTCTTTAGAATTATCTAGATTTCAGAATCAACTATGATAGGCTAGCGGATTGAGAATTGAGAGGAGCGAGCGATGAGCAAAGTACGGGTGGGTTTACTGTTCGGCGGTCGTTCGGGCGAACATGAGGTTTCGATTAATTCCGCTAGGGCGATCGCCAAGGCGTTGAGTTCGGGGGAAAATCAACAGAAGTACGAACTGCTGCCCACTTATATCCAAAAGGATGGCCGCTGGCTTCCCCAAGCCGTTAGCCAGCAAGTGTTAGATTCGGGTAAACCGCTACCGGAGTCAGCTAGCCTTGCCGATGCTCCTTATTTTGCTGCCGATGCTGCAACTCAGGTGGATGTCTGGTTCCCGGTTTTGCACGGTCCCAATGGGGAAGATGGGACGATCCAAGGCTTATTAAAATTGATGCAAGTGCCCTTTGTGGGTTCTGGGGTTTTAGGTTCGGCGCTGGGCATGGATAAGATTGCGATGAAAATGGCATTTGCTCAAGCTGGGTTGCCCCAAGTTAAGTATGTCGCCGTAACGCGATCGCAAATTTGGTCTAACCCCTGCGTTTTCCCCAAAGTCTGCGACCAAATTGAAGCCGAACTGGGGTATCCCTGCTTTGTCAAACCCGCAAACTTAGGGTCTTCTGTGGGGATTAGCAAAGTGCGATCGCGATCCGAACTCGAAACCGCCCTCGATAATGCTGCCAGTTACGACCGTCGAATTATTGTAGAAGCGGGCGTCACGGCTAGGGAAGTAGAATGTGCCATTTTGGGGAACGATGAACCCAAAGCCTCTACAATCGGTGAAATTAGCTTCCAAAGCGACTTCTACGACTACGAAACCAAATACACAGAAGGCGTTGCCGACTTAGCCATTCCCGCCCCCATCCCCGATGCGATCGCCTCCCAAATTCAAGCCTGTGCCATTAAAGCCTTTCTTGCTGTCGATGCGGCTGGATTAGCTAGAGTAGACTTTTTCTATATCGAAGCGACCGGAGAAATCTTAATCAACGAAATCAACACGATGCCAGGGTTCACCGCCACAAGCATGTATCCCATGTTGTGGGGACATAGCGGTATTCCTTTCCCGGAACTCGTCGATCGACTAGTGCAACTCGCCTTAGAACGCCACGAACCAGCCAGAGATAGCA
>JAAHGE010000278.1 GCA_010672635.1 Desertifilum sp. SIO1I2
TAGGCGAAATTGGTTTCTTCTTTTTCGATACCTTCACCCAAAACGAAGCGGATGAAGCGACGGACTTGAATGTTTTCGCCCAGTTGAGCAATGCTTTGTTTAACCAACTCTTCTACCGTGATATTTTGGTCGCGGATGTAGGGTTGGTCTAACAGAGCGAGTTCTTTGAGGCGTTTTTCAATCCGACCTTGGACAATTTTCTCTTTAATATTGTCCGGTTTGCCCGCGAGGTCATCGCGTCCCATTTCGATGGCTTTTTCTTTTTCAGCCACATCGCTGGGAATTTCGCTAACGCTGACATATTCGACGTTGGGACAGGCGGCAATTTGCATGGCGATATTTCGCACCAGCGCTTGGAATTCTTCGCGACGAGCCACGAAGTCGGTTTCGCAGTTAACTTCCACTAAAACACCGATCCGGCCGCCCGTATGAATATAGCTATCTACTAGCCCTTCTGCGGCAACGCGTCCTGCTTTTTTCCCAGCGGAGGCTAGACCTTTTTGTCTGAGCCATTCTGTTGCTTTTGTCACGTCGCCGTCATTTTCTGCAAGCGCTTTTTTGCAGTCCATCATGCCAGCGCCAGTTTTTTCGCGTAGCTCTTTAACGAGTTTTGCCGATATTTCTGCCATTGTGCTTTAGTCCCTACTTCAAAGATCGCTATAGTCTCACTGGGGGCTGCTTACTCGTCTTCGTCTTCGTCTTCGTCTTCAGCATCTGCTAAGTCGTCTTCGTAGTCGAAGTCTTCGTCAGCGCCTTCGTAGTCTTCGTAGTCTTCTGTGTCTTCAGCATCAAGCTGACCGTGACGCCCTTCGTAAATGGCATCTGCCAGCTTACCTACTATTAGCTTAATCGACCGGATCGCATCGTCGTTCGCCGGGATGGGAATATCGACAACATCGGGATCGCAGTTGGTATCTAATAGAGAGATGATGGGAATTCTCAGTTTCTGACATTCTTGAACGGCGTTGTATTCCCGACGCTGGTCTACAATCAGCACAATATCAGGGACTTTCCGCATCAGTTTGATGCCACCGAGGTATTTTTGCAGGCGTTCGAGTTCGCGACGTAAAACTGCACCTTCTTTTTTCGGACGCAGGTCAATATTGCCCGTTTCTTCGAGGCGTTCGAGTTCTTTGAGGCGTTCAACGCGGTTTTTAATGGTAGCCCAGTTGGTGAGCATTCCGCCTAACCAGCGTTGGTTGACGTAGTATGCGCCGCAACGAGAAGCTTCTTGAGCAATGATGCCCGCAGCTTGACGTTTGGTGCCGACGAAGAGGAATTTTTTACCTTGTTCGGAGGCGGAACGGACGTAATTATAGGCCTCGTCCATCAGTTGAGCCGTTTGTACGAGGTCGATGATGTGAACCCCGTTCCGCGCTGTGAAGATGTAGGGAGACATTTTGGGATTCCACCGCCGGGTTTGATGCCCAAAGTGAACCCCAGACTCTAGTAATTGAGCCAAAGAAACAACGGCCATATTTGATTTCTCCTTTCGGGTTTAGCCTCCATCCAGGCGGATTTCGCTGTTGAAACACCCGAATCCCTGGATGTGCGAGTTTTGACAACTTTACTAGCGTAACACATGTTGGGATGGGGAGATGGGGGGATGGGGAGATGGCGGAAACAGCAGTTTTTAGTTTTTCTACTCAGCACATTGCTACGCGGAAGGAAGCATTTACGGAACTTCGTACTTTCTACTCTCTTCTGACTCGGAACACCGCTTCGCACGCCTGCTAGCTACGGAACTACGTTCCTTTCAACTCAGCACACCGCTACGCGGAAGCTAAAGCAACAGCACTTTACACTCAGCACTCTTGAATCCCCCCACCCTCCGTCTAGGAGATGGAAATTTGTTTGTTACGGTCAGAATAGGCTTGGTAGACGGCTTTAACGTTGTACCAATTGAGGAAGATGCGGGCTATTTCTAGGGCAAGTTGGGGTTTTCCTTGGTTAATGAGCCATTGAAGCAGGGGGGCCATTGTGCGTTCGTTGAGGGTTCCCCCTAGGGATAAAAGTCCCCAGAGGAGGCGGTGGAGTTGGGTCATTTGAATCATCATTTTGACATCCCAGGTGGGGTGTTTTTCGTAAAATAAAACGCCCATGCGTCCCCGTTGAATTTCGCGATCGATTAAACGGGGAAGTTGTTCTAAGTTAAAGGGGGGATGCCAGTGATAGCCGACGGCTTCGGGACATTTTATCAGTTTTAATCCGAGTTGTTTGAGGCGAACGCCGAGTTCTAGGTCTTCCCATCCATAGAGTTGAAAGCGGGTATCGAAGAGTCCGGCTTGTTCTAACCATTGTTTGGCGATCGCAACGTTGCCTGTGGCAAAATAGGCGGCGGAGTAGTCGGTGATTTTGTAGGGTTCTGAGGTCGGGTTCTCGAAGTTACAGGTGTTAATGACCCAACCATAGGTAAACAGGCGATCGCTTCCGAGTAGTTTTTCTCCCTTGACTAATGCGTCGGCGTGTGCTTGTAAAAAGCGTTCGGTAACGACTAAATCGCTATCAATAAAAACAATTGTATCGCCTTGGGCTTTTTGTACGCCCAGGTTGCGAGCGGCTGAGGGGCCTTGGTGTTCCTGAGCAAAGGTTTGGACGTGGGGAAGTTGGCGTTGATTTTGGGCAACCCAGTCTAAGGTGCCATCAGTTGAACCATCGTCTACTAGGATAATTTCATAGCCGGTTACTTTGGAGTCGGTTAAGATTTGCTGCTCTAAAGCAGTTAAGCATTTTTGTAAAATCGGCAGGCGATTATAGGTGGGAATGACGATACTAAAAAAGATCATTGTTGTGCTTCAAGAGTGCAAAGGTGAAAAGAAGTGAAGAGGAGAAAAAAGTTCTGTAAATCGGTTTGGAGTTTCCCAGAATTGAACGATCGCCAACGAGTATCTAAGAGCAATATTTAGGTCGTTGTTGTTGGGTTTCGCTAAGGGTGGTTTGGAGGGTTTGCCAATCTTCTTGTTCAATCAGGTGGATGAAATGGTCGAGAGAGGTGCGATAGTGATGAAGCGATCGCAATAGGGCTTGTTGATTGTACCGAGCCATTAGCGTCCCCAATTCAGGATTGCCACCCCCAACGCGACTAGTATCGCGGAAGCCAGAACTCGCCAACTCCTGGGCTAGGCGGCGAATGGCGTCATCGGATTCATTGTGACACGCCGCAATTAAACTCGCGCTGACCATTACAGGTAAATGAGAAATCCAAGCCACGGCGCGGTCGTGTTCTTCGGGGTGACAGTGGTAAACTTTTGAATGAAGCGATCGCGCAATTTGCTCCACCGTCTTCACCGACGCCTCTGGAGTCGTCGCGATGGGGGTGAGAACATACGCTCGATCCACAAATAGTTGTGACTGTGCGGCTTCTATGCCACTGTCTGCCGTTCCTGCCATTGGATGACCTCCAACGAAATTCGGCCAAAGTTGGGTGACACTCTCAACAATGGGTAACTTTACAGACCCCACATCTGTCAGAATTGTGGCAGGTGAAATCTGCGGGATCAACTGTTGCACGACGGGAGCGATCGCAGCAAGCGGCGTACAGATAAATACGACATCCGCCGTCGCCATGAGATTTAAATCTGTGCTAGCTTCATCAACAACTCCACGCGCGATCGCGATTTCGCAGGTTTGGGAACGCTGAGAGACGCCCAAAACTCTGAACCCTTGCGATCGCAAGTCTAAACCTAATGAACCGCCAATTAACCCCAAACCTACAATACCAATATGCATCTGTTTAGTTGTTGTAAATTTAGCCACATAGGAGAATGTTCGAGCAAGCGCCAATGGCATGATAGCTTTTAGTCCCAGATCGAGACGCAATAGGTGGTGGCGATGGATGAAGAGGAACTTTTAAACAGCTACGCAGCAGGCGAACGAGATTTTACTGCCCTAAAACTCACCGAAGCTAATCTGAGTGGAGTTAATCTTAGTGCAGCGAACCTCAGCTATGCAAATTTGAGTGTAGCAAACCTCAGTGGTGCAAATTTAAGCGAAGCCAACCTCAGTCATACAAAACTCAATGTTGCCAGATTAAGCGGTTCCAACCTCACCAAAGCCAACTTGACGGGTGCAATTCTCAATGTGGCAAACCTAGTTCGGGCTGACTTAAGTGGCGCAATTCTCGTTCAAGCCGGGTTAATTCGGGCGGAACTGATTCGGGCGGAATTGTCGCGCGCCAACCTGAGTCGGGCGAACCTGACGGGGGCTGATTTACGGGAGGCGACGCTGCGCCAAGCCAACTTAAGCGGCGCAAACTTGAGCGAAGTAGATTTACGGGGAACTTCACTAACGGCGGCGAATCTAGAAGGCGCAAATTTGCACGGAACGGATTTAAGTCGTTCCGATTTAAGCGGGGTGGATTTGCGCGATGCAGACTTGCGACACGCCAATCTCAACCGCACGAATCTCAGCGGCGCGAATTTAAGCGGCGCGAATCTGAGATGGGTGGATTTAAGCGGGGCAAATCTCAGTTGGGCGGATCTCAGCGAAGCCAAGCTGAGTGGAACTAATCTGATTGGGGCAGATTTAAGTTATGCCAATTTGGTGAATACGAGTTTGGTTCATGCCGATTTGACGCAAGCCAATTTAATTAAAGCCGATTGGAGTGGGGCGGATTTAAGCGGGGCAATTTTGACGGGGGCGAAGCTGTACGGGGTTTCGCGCTTTGGATTGAAGACGGAGGGGATGACGTGCGAGTGGGTGGATCTCAGTCCCAATGGCGATCACTCCCATGTCTATCACTTTACTCCAGAGGAGTTTAAGCAGTTTTTTAACCCAACTCCTCCTACCATACAAATTTTGGTGGATGCGCGGTTGGATCATTTGGCAAATTTTGCGATCGCCTCGGCTTATCATCAAATTGCTCAACAATATAGCTCGATGAACCAGCCTCCGAGTATTAAGGTGGGGTTTCGTCGAACGTCGATTACTTTTCGCCTAGACAGTGACGAACAACTGCTGCCCATTGCCTATACAGCCATTTTGCCGTTTAAGGATGCTTTTTCGACGCGGCGCAATATTAATGAGTTGGTGGAGATGTTGCGATCGCCAGAACTTGAC
The DNA here is from genome assembly GCA_010672635.1 of Desertifilum sp. SIO1I2. Taxonomy (GTDB): domain Bacteria; phylum Cyanobacteriota; class Cyanobacteriia; order Cyanobacteriales; family Desertifilaceae; genus Desertifilum. The sequence goes on from JAAHGE010000278.1 coordinate 5,059, forward strand.
GAGCATCTGACCCTTAAAGAGCAAAAACGGATTAAACAAGTTAGCCTGGATATGGCACAAACGCTGAATCAAGTTGATAAAATTCAACTGACGAGCAATCCTTCTGCGGCTCTAGATTCATTAAGCTTTTTCCAGGTTCCCACGCAGGTTTCTCTAACGAACTCCAGCGCTCAAACCCTCAATATCTACCACCATCCTTCTTTTGGCAAGCGTTTGATTAACTTGCCAACAGCCCTAAAATCATCGGGAGCCAATCCCTTAAAGGCTTCTCGATTTACTTTACCTCCGGTTTCGATTATTGCTGATTTTGTTAAAGGCTTTTACTACTTAGATAAGTAAGATTGGCGCTCAGACGATTGACAGAACATTTCAGCACTCAAATGGAGGGATTCCCAGATAATTTATTAACGATGTGTTAGGAATAGCAAGAGTTATGGCATCTGCAAAACGTCAGTCTCAACCATCCGATTCCTCAAAAGGTTCGCGCATGGCTTATCAGGAGTTTGGCACGCCCGATCCCTCCGCCGCTTTAGAACGCGGAGTTCAAGAACTTCCTGCCAACCAACAAGACTTAAGGATTCAAGCCTCGCGCAAAGGGCGGGGGGGGAAAACGGTAACAGTGATTAGCGGGTTTCAAGCCAAACCCGAAACCCTCAATAGCTTGCTAAAACAACTGAAATCGCAGTGCGGTACGGGCGGAACGGTTAAGGATGATACCCTAGAAATTCAGGGCGATCGCGCTCAACAGCTATTACCCCTATTAACTAAGCTGGGTTACAAAGCCAAAATTAGTGGCGGTTAATCTGACTTCAGACATAGGCAATAAGCACGGTTTAAAAGTCAGGACTATCGCTCTGAATCTCTCTCAATAGAGATGTCAGAGCCTTTTTTTTATTTCATAATAAAAAGTATCTCAAACTCAAGGGTCATTCAATTTAATTCACTATTTAGATAAAGCTAGTCACATTAACTTGAGGAATTTTTATGGACTTAGTACGCGTTTTAGCTGCCATTTTTCTACCGCCTTTAGGGGTATTTCTCCAAGTTGGCTTAGGTAAAGACTTTTGGATTAACCTCGTTTTAACGATGTTGTTCTTTTTCCCTGGAATGATCCACGCGATTTATATTATCGGGAGAAAGTAAAAGGTTTTGCGGTTGCTCATCCCCGCTAGGGCTAATGGCAAATTGCCATTAGCCTTTTTAAGTTTAAACCACTCGTTTAGCAACCCGCCAAACCTCTCCATCCGAACGGACATAGGGTACAGAGGTACTTTGGAAGCCAGTTAAAAAGGGTTTATTGTAAACTTGCCAATACATGGGGCTGAGATCGTAGGTTAAAGCCTTAAGTGCTTGTAACTCCTTAACTAACTCATCAGCAAGTTGATTGATACGTTCGGCGTGCGCTTGGGCTTGCATTTGGGCAATTTCCACCTGTTGCTGAATTTGCAGGCGAGGCGAATAATTTGCGACTTGGGCTAATTCCGATTGTTTTTGCTGAAGTTGATTGACTAAAGCTGCGATCGCATCATCAATTCCCCG
>JAAHGE010000279.1 GCA_010672635.1 Desertifilum sp. SIO1I2
CCGTTCCGTGGTGGGTCTTTAACTGGAAGAGCGCGATCGCCAAAGCCTTCCTCTCCGGGGGCTTCGTGCGTCATTCCATCGCCTCAGAAAGCTTTTTGGATAAAACGATCGGATTGCTGTATATCTTCAGCCAGACGATGCTCGGCCCCGCATTAACTCTATTAACTATCGGGATTGTTGTCACGTTTTTGGCTCAACTGCAACGCCAGAAATTTCAGATCGAGATCGGACATCTAACCGCGATCGCCGCGTGTTTGATGAGTTCATTACCTCTACTGTTGATGGCCTTAATTAAGGACAATCACAACCCACGCCTGTACAATCCTTCCCTGCTACCTTTAGCGATCGCCATTGGCATTCTAGCCGTTTTAAGCTATTGGACAAAGCGACGACTGCTAGCTGCGATCGCCACAGCCCTAATTGTCTTTCAAGTCGCGGTCATCGTCACCCCCACCCCAGGCGAACCCCAATATAAAGTCGGGGATCTCGCCTCAAAGCAACTCCTCTGGGGAAATCCGACTTCCGTGTTGCGACGCCTAGAACAGTGGGAGTGGTCCCTACTTAGAGAAGTCGCCCAACAAAAGGGAATTCACAATCCTCTAATTGCCTATCTGGGAAATGACAGCAACCTAAACCCTCCCCAAATTGCCTTTCCCTGGGTGAAAAACAACGAACCCGCGCGCGTCACCTGGCTGTGGAACTCCGTCACCGGGGATATTGATTGGGAAAAGGTGATGTCTACAGTTAAACTTAGCGACCTAGTGATAACAGTACCTGAACTAGAAGGAGATGCCGCCGATCGCAGCGATCTGGATAACCAATATAATGCCGAACTGGTGGAGCGCTTGCAACAAGACCCGCAATTCGCGCCCCCGGTTTCTCTCAAGTTAGGTTATTACCATCCCGTTGAGGTGTTGGTGTTTGTCCGTCAATCGGGACAGCCGTCAGAAACGGCACAGGATATCCTTTTATTAGATATCTACTAAGGCTTTGAGTTCCTCACCTACCAGTTGAGCGAGTTTTTCTGCTGCGCCAGGTGCGCCGCGTACTTGTTGCAACTTTTGTCGCACCTGTGCCAACTTCTGAGGACGATCGAGATAGTCTAAGACTAAATCTCCGACTATGTGGGGCTGTAAATTCCCCACTAATTCGGGAACAATTGCCTCGCCCGCCCAAATATTGGGCCAAGCAAATCGGCGGTTTTGACGCAGTACCAATCCATTAATCGTTTTGGCAAAGAAAGAACCCAATAGGGGTAAATTCGCCAACAAGCCCGGTAAGCCATCCCAAGCCCGCATCGCATCGAGTTGTTGCGTGGGAATCAGGACAATCATGGGAATGCCCAATGCGCCTAACTCTGCCGTATTCGCGCCAATTGTAGTTAAGCAAAGCTGACATTGGGCTAAGATCCCATAGGCAGGAAATTCTCGCCGTAGCTCCACCTGCAAGCCGCTAGAGGTCTGGAGAAATGCATTTTCCTCCGATTCAATCAATTCGGCACTCATCCCGCCAAAATAGTGGCTAACAGGGTTTGTTTGGGCATTGGCAAAGCGTGCCAAGGTTGCTAAGTCTAGCGTGGGAGCCACGGGGAGAATAAAGCAAGTTTGGGGGCGTTTTGAGCGTACGTACTCCGCCACCGCCAACCCAAACGGAACTCCTTGGGCGAGTTTGGCAGGTTTGGAACCTGGAAGAATGCCGATTAATTCCTGGGTTTCTTGGGGAGAAGAGGGAGCAAACTGTGCCGCCTCTGCCATTAAGTCTCCCACGACTGTGAATTTAGAGGCGTACTGGGGTTTGACTTTCGCCATCACCTCCGCCTTCATGACGCCAAAGCGATCGCCCAAGAGGTGCCATCTTGCATCCCATTCGGCATAGATAACGCTGCGATACCCCAGGCGCTTGGCGATCGCGATCGCAAAAAACTGATCGCCTCCCAAGAATAAGACCACCCCGCGATCGTGCCAATCCCAATTTTGGGTAGTTTTCCCCCATAACAGAAACTTAAAAAACCCCTCGGCACCTTGAGCGCGATCCACTTCAGGATAAGATAGGGCGATCGCTTTTTCTTTTCCACTCGCATTCGGACAAGGAGAAAGCACCACGGAAATCCGAACCCCATCCCCCAATTGTTCCCGCAACGCCTTCACAACCGGACGCACCCAGGTTGTGACTTCTCCAGGACCATTAGACAAAATTAGAATATCGGCTTGAGTCATAGAAGACGGTGGGGGGAGGGGGGAAGAAGGGAGTTGGGAGTTAGGGGTTGGGGGAAGAAGGGAGTTGGGAGTTAGGGAGATTAAAGGTAAAGCGGCTATTGCTCCAGATACACTGAGAACTCAGCACACCGCTACGCGGAAGCTAAAGCAACAGCACTCAGCACTCTCTTCCCCCCATCCCCCCACCTCCCTATCCCCCCACCCTCTTCTCACTCAGCACTGAGAGAAGCCACTGAATCAGCTTATAAATGGGATAGAGGAGTAATACCCCAATGACAATGGACGCTGGAATCAGGGGAATGATGTTTAGATAGAAAAGGGCGATCGCAGCAACAGCACCTGCAACTGACAGGAGAGCTATGCCAATGGGGAGTGCTTCGCGAATTGCCTGCGGTAAGCGTCGAGTGCTGAACCTGACAATAGAAAGAGGTTCAGTTGGCAAATTCTCAAGCATTTGACTCACCAACCAGTGGTGAGTTCTCAGCAGTTCCAAACATTGGGGATGGGAGAGATAATGGCAATCGATCTGATTTAGAATCTCGCCTTCGAGTGAAAGAACCGTGCGAACCGCAATTTGACCCTTTTCACGCCATTTACTGAGTTCTGGAGGGACTTGCGAGTCTGACTGGGGTTCAACGTAATAGGTACAGAAAGTTAATCCAGATTGAGGGTAAGAACGCGTCTGTTGAACATCAACTGCCAATAACTGTTGAGTATTCCAAAGCAACTCTTCAGATAGGGGTAGGGGAGTTCCTTGCTTTTTTCCCTCTCGAATTTCGCTGAGAATGAGCGGGTTGAGATAGAAGAATACTTGCCCCTCTTCAATACGGATGTATTGTACAGAAGGAGACTTGGGTTTGACTGATGAGCGCTTGAACAGTCCTAGGAGAAGTAGAAAAGCCACCTATGTCTGCTCGTCCTTTAATGATGGTCTTTACTAGCGGCCATTGGGGGGAAGCGAAGCAGAATTTGCTTGTTTCCGCAGCAACATTTGCACAAAATCGACCATAAATCCAATCACTCCCCGCCACTGCTTTTCACCAGAAATGACACCTTCCTGGTGAATTTTAATCAGTAATTCGCGATTTTCCTGTTCTAACAATCCTTGATGATAGCGATGGAGGATATCGCCATCTAACTGCATTACGGTTTGAGCGTAAATGAGATGATTGAGAGGGAAGCTTTCGTCGTATTGATCGAGCGAAGTTTTAATTTCGCTGATTTTTCGCAACCCTCGTAAAAATCGCGAATCGCTGAGGAGGCTTTGGACTCTGGGGGTATCGTTAGGGTTATTAGGGTTAGGAAGCGTTTCTGTCCAATTGGAGGTGGGTTGATCCAAAGACAGGGGAATGCGCTGATAAGCAGCGAGCAATTTTCGGCGAATCGCGCGATATTGGGGGTAAAGGCTTTCTGGGATTTGGCGATCGCGAAAATATTGAGTATCCCCATTCTCCGGAATTTCGTAAATGTCGCGATAAGCCTCTTCTGGAATAAACTTACTCGCGCTGATGTGCGATACAACCATCGTACTCACTTCTAGTGCGGTAATATCGGTCAGCACTTGTCCCAAGGACTGCACGAAGTTAGTATATTGCTTCTGCAATTCGGGAACTACGATCTCCGGTGGAAGTCCATCATGGCTCGCCGCCAAGTCATTTTCTGAGTGAGTATTCCGCGTTTTGATCGCCACGGTTCATCTCCTGATTGGTTGAGGATACTAGGGATTAGGATTGCGAGGAGGAGGCGGAGGGTTGTTCTGCGTCTCGGAAGCTGATAATCCCAAATCAGCAAATGGATCGGAATCCATTTCTTCTGAGTCTCGATCCCCAGTTTCCAGGCTAGCAAACGGATCGAACTCATCTAAAGATTCATCCGGAAACAGATCGGCTAGCGGATCTTCATCGGCGCTGAGATTTGTAGCACCTGTGGGTAAACCCAAGGAAGGCTCATCTTCTTGCAGATCCTCATCTAGTAAGGACGCAAAGGGATCGGATCGATCGTAGCCGGAAGTGTCCGCCTGCTCAAGGGTTTCCTCATCAGTTTCTAATGCTGCGAGCAATTCATCTTCATCCATTAAGGTTTCTGATGGAATCGCTTCTACCCCAAAGGCGTCTTCTTCCCAGGATGATTCTGCAAATGCATCTTCCTCTAGAGGATTCTCTAATTCGCTAGCCTCTGTGTCTGATAAATCATCCCAGGCTTCCATCTCAGGAAGGGAAGCATCTAAGTCAGCAAGTGCGGCTTCTGGTTCAGCAGCGTTGGCTTCCTCTTCTCCAAAAATAGCCAGATCCTCAGAATCATTAAACACCGAGAGTAATTCTTCATCGGCTGAACCAGTGCTAATTCCCGGATAGGGTAGGGGTTCGTCCATTTCAGAAAAAGCGGTTTCTTCTGATTCTGGTTCAAAGGCTTGGAGAAGTTGCTCGTCTTCGTCGTCGAGTGTCAAGGACGAAAGTTCGGTTTCTTCTGCGAAGGGATCGAGTTCATCCCAACCCGCATCTTCTTCGGCGTCGAGAGTGCTACCAAGTTGTTCTTCCCCAAAGATGATGGTGTCTTGTAAATTACCGGCTGGGGGTTGAGGTTCTTCCCAAGGAGATTCTAGTTCTTCTGGCTCAAAGGCTTTGAGAATCTCTGCTTCTTCTTCGTCGCTGATTCCGGCTAACTCTGAGGTGGTCTCAAAAATGTTATCTTCCCACACATCAGCTTCTAATGGAGCGGCTGGAGTTTCTTTAACGCTTGAGCTGTCTGTAACTTCCCACAGGGGATCTAATCTTTCTTGTTCGGGTTCAAAGGATTGGATAATTTCTGTTTCTTCCTCAGCCGTAATGTCTGGGAGTTCTGCGGAGGGAGTGTTGGTATCTGCGAGAAGAATTTCGTCAAAGGAGGTTTCGTCAATCTCTGCTGAGGATTCTGGTTCTATTTCTAGATTAAAAGATTCGAGTAGCTCTGCATTGACTTCTTGAGCGATCGCATCGAATTCTGCATCAATATCAACTTCTTCTTCTTCGGGTACTTCCCAAGCTGGATTTTCTAACGGTAAATGGTTATTTTCTGAGAGGGAAGGCTCTTCCCACAAGGTTTCTAGGTTTTCTGGGTGGGTTTCAAACGGTAGAAGTTCGGTTTCTAGTTCGCTAGCAGGCGTAGAGGCTGAGGTTTCTTCCCAGAGGGATGATTCTGTCTCGTCTAGGGATTCTACCTCAAATGGCGATCGCGATTGTTCCTCCCACAGAGATTCCTCTTCTATCTCCTCTACTAATTCTAGTGAGGGAGTTTCTTCCCACAGAGCTTCTTCTTCCGCTAACAGATTTTCTTCAGCGGGATTTTCCTCCCACAGAGATTTCTCTTCTGTTTCCTCTACTAATTCTAGTGAGGGAGTTGCGGGAGTTTCTTCCCAAAGGGATGCTTCTGTCTCGTCTAGGGATTCTAACTCAAATGGCGATCGCGATTGTTCCTCCCACAGAGCTTCTTCCTCTGTTTCCTCTACTAATTCTAGTGAGGGAGTTTCTTCCCAGAGGGATGCTTCTGTCTCGTCTAGGGATTCTAACTCAAATGGCGATCGCGATTGTTCTTCCCAGAGAGCTTCTTCCTCTGTTTCCTCCACTAATTCTAGTGAGGGAGTTTCTTCCCACAGAGCTTCTTCTTCCGCTAACAGATTTTCTTCGACGGGAGTTTCCTCCCATAAAGATTCTTCCTCTGTTTTCTCTACTAATTCTAGTGAGGGAGTTTCTTCCCAAAGAGCTTCTTCTTGGGGAAGCAAGCTTTCTTCGATAGGAGTTTCCTCCCATAAAGATTCCTCTTCTGTTTCCTCTACTAATTCCAGTGAGGGAGTTGCGGGAGTTTCTTCCCAGAGAGCTTCTTCTTGGGGGAGCAAGCTTTCTTCGATAGGAGTTTCTTCCCACAAAGATTCCTCTTGGGTTTCCTCTACTAATTCTAGTGAGGGAGTTTCTTCCCAAAGAGCTTCTTCTTCCGCTAACAGATTTTCTTCAGCGGAAGTTTCCTCCCATAAAGACTCTTCAGCGCTAGGGGTTTCAAACTCACTCAACAAAGCACTGGCTTCTGTTTCCTCTGTCTCTGCAAAAAATTCTACTTCCGGTGTCATCAAAGACTCTTCAGCGCTAGGGGTTTCAAACTCACTCAACAAAGCACTGGCTTCTGTTTCCTCTGTCTCTGCAAAAAATTCTACTTCCGGTGTCATCTCTGAAGTTGTTAGTTCAGGGATAACCTCACCTTCAGCCTTCTCAGACTCCTCAAACTCGCCTAAGAAAGCACTTGGCTCTAATTCATTCGTCTCAAACGGTGAAAACGACTCTTCTAGGTTCGCTTCGTCACCTTCTTCTAGAGTCTCCGCATCTAAATCTAAAGAGAATTCCTCTTC
>JAAHGE010000028.1 GCA_010672635.1 Desertifilum sp. SIO1I2
TATCGCCAGAACGAATCTCGGCTCAATCCGCAAGGGTATTTTTACGGATTTGCTCGATCTTAGCTTCATTTTACTGCTTTTTGCGATCGCGATCGCAAAAAGTATTGAGACAAATCACCTCATTGCCCGATCGCGATCGCAGGAAAGGTGGGGATGCGATCGCAGATAATCCTGCGGTTTTTACGGATATTAGAGATCCGGATAAATTGCGTAGTATGACTCAATTAGATTTGTTACCCACCGCTTTAGCCGATCTGTTTGCTCAAGTGAGCGCCCAAGGCTACATCACCACCGCCGATCGATATGGGCTTCTCGCCGCTTTGCTAGACGATGCTTCCCTATCAGAGGAAGAAAAAACGGCCATCAACCGCCTATTGTGGGCTGTGGCGAAAAAACGGATCGCCATTGTCGAGCAAATTTCGATGACCGAAAATTAAGCTATAGCTGTTGTAGGGCTTGCAATCCTTTGACGAGGGAATCTTCTAACGCCTGGGTGAGGGCGATCGCTGTTTCCTTATCGGTTGCCTGTTGGTAATCTTTAGCGTAGAGAGGGGGTTGAATAGACAGCCGAACTTGAGCGCGAAATTGGGCATTGGGCTGATAATGAATGGCAATGGGGACAACCGGGATCGACTCGCCCGGAGGACGTTTAGCCTCTGCTTGAAGCAGCAAACGCGCCAACCCAGGTTTGAGCGATCGCAACAAGCGATCGCGCACAATTCCTCCTTCGGGAAACAAAACCAGTTTTTTGCCTTGCTGCAAGAGTTCCACCGCGCAACGCAAGCTGGAGAGGGAGGGACGGTTTAACTCAACCGGAAACGCACCTAGCCGCTCAATAAACCAGCCTTGCACCCCAGAGAACTGATTGGCATTAGTCATAAAATAAAGCGGTTCTACACTCAGTAATGCGATCGCCAACGGGTCCCAACGGCTGTAATGTTTGGGCGCTAAAACCACAGGCCCAGTATCGGGTAAGTTTTCCAAGCCTTCAATCAATATTTGACTGAAGTACAGGCTTAAAAAAAGGCGATGGATCGGTAACAACACCGCATACAACCCAGAAACCACCCGCCCGACTTCACCCGAACCTTTTTCTCTCATGATTGTCTCAGCGCGATCGCAACACCAACTGTCGATTTTACGGCCTGATTTGCTCCCCTTGCCCGTTCTTGAGTAGGGGACATTCGGTGCAGCAGTAGCAAGGTTACAAGAAACGTTACAAAATACGGACGATTATTTACAGGTATTGACGGCCCTGTTGGAACTCTAACGTATGGGGAAAGTGCGGCCTGTTAAGAGCAGGGTATGCCTTGTAGAACCTGATGGCGATCGCACCCGGCAGCTTTGTGTAACTTAAGATAAACTCAAGAATCTCTACACCCTTGCATTTACATTTAGTATCGTAAAATACAATTTCTTGCCAACTCAGCGCCTAATATCACACTCTGATTGTTTTTGAATCTGGCTAAATCAATAAGGAGAATATAGGCGGCATGACAAGGCGACTGGGTCGGCGTAAATTTCTTCTCTATGGTTCCGCAACCTTGGGCACTAGCATCCTACTTAAGGCCTGCGGCAACACCACTACAACAGACGCCAACGTAGCAAGCAGCCCCACCGCAACAACGACTGGTGCAGCAAGTGGCGATACCATCAAAGTGGGTATCCTGCACTCGTTAAGCGGCACAATGGCAATTAGCGAAAAGAGCGTTGTCGATGCCGAACAACTGGCGATTGAAGAAATCAACCAAGCTGGAGGCGTTTTAGGCAAGCAAATTCAAGCCGTTGTGGAAGATGGCGCTTCTGACTGGCCCACCTTTGCGGAAAAAGCCAGAAAGCTGATCGATCAAGACGGCGTGGTTACGATCTTTGGGTGTTGGACTTCTGCAAGTCGCAAAGCAGTTTTACCGGTTTTTGAAGATAAGCAGCATATGCTTTGGTACCCCGTACAATACGAGGGTCAGGAGTGTTCTAACAATATCTTTTACACGGGGGCTGCTCCCAACCAGCAAATTGAACCCTCAGTGGATTGGTTATTAGAAAATAAGGGTAGAGAATTTTTCTTAGTTGGCTCGGACTACGTTTTCCCCCGCACGGCCAACACCATTATCAAAGCCCAACTTGAGGCAAAAGGTGGCACTGTGGTAGGTGAAGATTATCTTCCCCTCGGCAACACCGAAGTGACCCCAATTATTACCAAAATTAGGCAAGCTCTGCCCAACGGCGGCGTCATTTACAATACGCTGAACGGGGATAGTAATGTGGCTTTCTTCAAACAAATGCAAGGGGCGGGTTTAGGCCCAGACCGCTATCCGGTGATGTCGGTCAGTATTGCCGAAGAAGAAGTCAAGGCCATTGGCGTGGAATACTTAAAAGGTCATTACGCCGCTTGGAACTATTTCCAAACCGTAGATACGCCGGCTAACCAAAAGTTTGTAGAAGCTTTCAAAGCGAAATATGGCAGCAACCGCGTCACCAACGACCCGATGGAAGCGGCTTATATTGCAGTGTACCTATGGAAGCAAGCGGTCGAAAAAGCTGGAACGGCTGACGATTTAGAGCAAGTCAGAGCGGCTGCTTACGGTCTAAGCTTTGATGCACCGGAAGGTCGAGTCACCATGAACCCCAATCACCACATTTCTAAGGTGGTCAGAATTGGTGAAGTTCGCGATGATGGTTTATTTGAAATCATCTCTTCTACCGATAGTGCAGTCGATCCGCTGCCTTGGAATCAATTTGTGGCAGATACGAAAGGATTTGCTTGCGATTGGTCAGATCGGAACAAAGGCGGCAAATTCAAGCTTGACGCTTAGACCGAAGAACCCGGTAGGGGCGATCGCACTCCTGCACGCCCCTACTGACTCAATCGGGGAATGCCGAAACCCGAAAACTGTTGGATTCCGAAGCGAAGCACAACCATCATGCAACTGCTTATTGAAGGGATTTTTAACGGCATTAGTATTGGTGCCGTTTTGCTGATTGCAGCGCTCGGTTTAGCCATTGTCTTTGGACTCATGGGGGTGATTAATCTCGCCCACGGAGAACTGATGATGCTAGGAGCTTATACCACCTTTGTCGTCCAAAATGGATTTCGGCAAATTGGCGGGCCGCTGTTGGAAACTTATATCTTTTTTGCCTTAATTGCAGCGTTTTTCGTCGCGGCGCTGGCGGGGTTAGTGCTAGAAAGGGGAGTCATCCGCTATCTCTATGGCCGACCGTTAGAGACGCTCTTAGCGACTTGGGGCGTTAGTCTGATTTTGCAGCAATTTGTTCGCAGCGTCAGTTGGCAGTTAATGATCGGGCTGGTTATCTTTTGTGCCTTATTTTTTGGGGCATTGTGGGCGATTTCCAAACGTTCCAACTTTTACCGGATTCGCAATTGGGCGATCGCCATTTTGGCTGTTCTGGGGGCTAAAATTTCTTGGGAAATTGCCGCCGCTTTGGGTCGCAGATTTGGTCTAGCCCTGACACAGCCGTGGTTTGGCGCGCAGAATGTGGACGTAACCGCCCCCAGTTGGCTCAGAGGTGGGGTAGCGCTCATGGGATTTCAGTTGCCCTACGTCCGTTTATTTATTATTGCCCTGACGTTGGTTTGTGTCGTTGGTATTTATCTATTTTTAGGGCGATCGCCCTGGGGCTTGCGAATTCGGGCCGTGACGCAAAATCGCAGCATGAGCGCGTGTTTGGGCATTCCTACGGCGAAAGTGGATGCGCTGACGTTTGCGTTAGGTTCCGGTTTAGCTGGAATTGCCGGTTGCGCTATTAGTCTTCTGGGTTCTGTAGGGCCCAATACCGGACAAAACTATATCGTAGACGCCTTTATGGTGGTTGTCGTGGGTGGCGTGGGCAAACTGGTAGGAACGCTCGTTGCCGCCTTAGCCATTGGCACGATCAATTATTTGGTGGGTTCAGGCACCTTGGCGTTAATTTCTACGCCCATTCAACCGCTTGTCGATTTCTTTACTTTCTTTGCAACAACCAGCATGGCAAAAGTCATGGTGTTTGCGCTGATTATTGCCTTCTTACAAGTCCGTCCGGCGGGTATTTTCCCGCAGAAGGGTCGTATGGTTGATGCCTAACCCTTAAAGAAGTAGAAGAGTAGCGTGATTGGTAATTCACAAACAGATGATCGACACACTCCTTGGAATTCCAGGCCTGAGACGAGAACGTCAAACCCGCCGCTTGTTGCTGATTGAGGCAGGCATCATTGGCGCGATCGCTCTGGTTCTCATTTTCGTCATGCCGTTAATCTTATCGGAGTTTGAACTCAACCTATTAGGGCGATTTCTGGCCTTAGCCATTGTTGCCCTCGGCATTGACTTGATTTGGGGCTATACGGGGATGCTCAGTTTAGGACATGGCATCTTCTTTGCCCTGGGTGGATATGCGATCGCCATGCACATCAAGTTGCAAATTCCCTCCACCTCTAGCATTCAACTCCCGGAATTTATGACCCTGTATGGCGTCACAGAATTGCCGTGGTTTTGGCGACCGTTTTACTCTTTCCCCTTCAGCGCGATCGCCGTTTTAGCCGTTCCCGCGATCGTCGGGGCCATTCTCGGCTATCTGGTATTCCGCAACCGCATTCGCGGCGTCTACTTCTCAATTCTCACCCAAGCCACAACTATTGTCTTTTTTAACTTCTTCAACGGTCAACAAAAGCTGATTAACGGAACCAACGGCTTAACCGATTTCAGAACGATCCTCGGCGCTTCCGTCAATGCCACACAAACCCAATTTGTCATTTACACCCTGACCATTGTCTTTTTGATCGCCGCCTATGCCCTGTCTCGCTGGTTAACTAGCGGGCGATTTGGTCGCTTGCTGATGGCCATCCGCGATGATGAAAGTCGGGTGCGCTTTTCTGGTTACGACCCCACAGGCTATAAAGTCCTAGTCTTTGCCATCTCTGCCGCCTTAGCCGGACTAGCGGGGGCTATGTTTACCCTACAAACCGGGATTATCTCCCCTAGAGCAATGGATATTGGTTTCTCCATTGAAATGGTGATTTGGGTGGCGGTCGGCGGACGGGCGAGTTTAGTCGGTGCCGTGCTAGGGGCGTTGCTGGTGAACTATGCCCGCAGTCGCTTGAGTACCGAATATGCCGAAAACTGGTTATTTTTCCAAGGGGCTTTATTCTTAATTGTTGTCACTATCTTGCCGGATGGTTTAATTGGCTGGTTGCGCCATCAAGGAGCGACCGGAGTGCGATCGCTCTTAGGAAATCGCCAACTGGCAACCTATCCCAGTTTAGAAACAGACCCAGAAGTCCAGCACGAACGCGAAGTTCTCAGCAAAGAAACCTCCGAGTAAGGGCCTAGCCGCTGCAAACCCATGAACAACAAAATCCTAGAAATTGAAAACCTCACCGTCAGTTTTGATGGCTTCAAAGCGCTGAATAACCTCAACTTCAGCTTGGATGCGGGGGAGTTGCGCGTGATTATTGGTCCAAACGGGGCGGGGAAAACCACCTTTCTCGATATCATTACCGGAAAGGTACAACCCACAGAAGGACGAGTGCTGTTCAAAGGTCGCAACCTGCGACGCATTGCCGAACATAAAATTGCTCGACTGGGAATTGGACGCAAATTTCAAACCCCCAGAGTCTATCTCAACCTCACCCCCCGCGAAAATCTCGAACTCAGTTGCAACCGCAACAAAAACGTTTTAGCCACTCTGTTCAGTAAAACGCCAACCTCCGAACAGAAAACGGTGAAAGGGTTACTCGAAACGATCGGATTAGACCTCAAAGCCGATATTCCCGCCCAACTTTTGTCTCACGGCGAAAAGCAGCGCTTAGAAATTGGGATGTTAGTGGCTCAATCTCCCGACTTATTGCTCGTCGATGAACCTGTCGCTGGGTTAACCGATGAAGAAACTGCCCAAACGGGAGATTTACTCTTAGCCTTAGCGGAAAGTCATTCCATTATTGTGATCGAACATGACATGGAATTTGTTCGCCAAATTGCTCGCAAGGTGACGGTGTTGCACCAAGGTTCAGTTCTGTGCGAAGGCAATATTGAAGAGGTTCAAAATGACCCCCGCGTCATTGAAGTCTACCTCGGTCAACCCGCAGAAGCCGAAGCGCATCCAGTCCAAGAAGAGTTTGTTTAGCCCCGCACTACCCAACAAGTCGATTGAGACCCCCAGTTTTTTCTAAGAACCGGGAATCTCAGAACGGTTTACCGATTAGCGGTTGCAAACTGGCCTTCGCGCCAAATGCCTTCTAAGCGCGTGCCATTAGCATAAATGAAAACGCCGCGTCCGTGGCGGGCATTGTTGCGAAACTCCCCTTCGTAACGGTTGCCACTCGGAAAAACGCAGGTTCCCCGACCGTTGAGTTGTTCGTTTTCAAAGGTTCCTTGACACTGCGTGCCGTCAGCAAAGGTTAGGGTTGCTTGTCCGGTGCGAACTCCGGCTTGAAATTCCCCTTCGTAGCGGTTGCCACTAGGGAAAACGCAGGTTCCCTGACCGTTGAGGAGTTCGTCGCGAAATTCTCCCGTACACCGCGTCCCGTCCGCTAGGGTAAAGGTGCCGCGTCCTTGGCGCTGACCGTTGACAAATTCCCCCTCGTAGCGGTTGCCGCTAGGGAAAACGCAGGTTCCCCGACCGTTGAGGAGTTCGTCGCGAAATTCCCCTTCGCAGCGGGTACCATCTTTCAAGATTAAGGTTCCTCGTCCGTGACGCCGACCTTCTTTAAACTCGCCTTCGTAGCGGTTGCCGCTCGGAAATAAACAACTGCCTTTGCCATGTAACAGTCCCGAACGCAGATTACCCGTGCAGTAAGAGTTTTGTTGCGCTTGTGCTGCTTGAGTGAATGCAAGGACGCCGAGAAAGCTGAATCCAGCTACCATTGCGGCTTTGAAGATCGGCTGCTTTAAGCTGAGAAGAGGCATTTTCTGGGATAATGGCAATGCAGGAACAACCATATTAGGCATTACGCTAAAATTCTCCGGATTTTGAACTGCGATCGCACTATTGTTAATCGTGCTTTTGAGATCGAAATCAGGCTTTAATAGAATGGCATATCGTTAAACTTTCTTCAAATCAGTTAACCTAATCAACGAAGTGCTTCGCCTCTTCAACTTAGACCTCTAGAGTTCAGTGTTGGCTCATGCTGCCTTTTTTGTCTGCTTTAATTGTTGCTCAAACCCCTCCAACTCTAACACCGCGCAACTCAGCCCCTACCCTTACATCTCCCTCTCGGACTGTGCCT
Organism: Desertifilum sp. SIO1I2; assembly: GCA_010672635.1. Taxonomy (GTDB): domain Bacteria; phylum Cyanobacteriota; class Cyanobacteriia; order Cyanobacteriales; family Desertifilaceae; genus Desertifilum. The sequence goes on from JAAHGE010000028.1 coordinate 7,217, forward strand.
AGCCGTCCGACGCCTAGCCCGACTCCCTCGCTTCCCCCACCGGAAACGTTACCGGCTTTTGAAGAATTGCCGCTGCTCGAACGCTTGCCTCACTTAGAGGTGATGCATCCTGCCGAGTTGCGATCGCTTCCGGGTAGATTGGATAGCGTGCCGGTTTTCAATAGCAACAGTCCCGAACTGGTGCAAACTGAAGGGATTTTGCTGTCTACGTTTCCCCCCGAAGGCAAGCGCAACCGTTTAGCCCACCTCAATTTTGCCTTCAACGGTCGCTTTGATATTTTTAGCCATCACATCACGCGGGCCCGCACTCCCGAAGAAACCCGCAGCTTCTACCAGGGCATTATTCTATACAATCCCCTGACTCAACCCGTCACGGTTGAGATTTTGCAAGGTGCAAGTTATTTAACCCGACCGGATGCCCTATTTGTCACCTTGCCGCCAGTGGTCGATAACCCAGTGGGACGGGTGTTTGCCGGGCCGGGAAGTCGGGCAATGAACGATATTCTGCGCGGTCGCCGCCAGGAAAATCTCCCCTCTAGCGTGGTGGTACCGCCCGGACAGCATTATCTGTTGATGAATGTTCCCATTCCCGCCGGAACGGTGACGCCGACCTCTAATGGTCGTTCGACGCTGTTACGCTTGCAAAGTAGCGGACCGATTTATGTCGCGAATTTAGCCATGCGAGCGCCTCAGAATGCTAACGGCAGCGAACGCCCTCCTGAATTGGACGAGTGGGAAACCTTGCTCGTTAGGGGTACGCTAGCAGGCCCTAGAGACTTAGCGCCCTCTGCGTTGGATGCTCCCCCCAATCGGATCGTCTACGGTCGCGTGGCGGGCGTGGCAGAGGGTTCTAAATGGCTTGCTAAGTTAACGGATAATGAAAAGAGCGATCGCCTCACGATTCCCCAATCCGGTCGGGCTTTTGCCTACGGGTTGAGTACGCTACACCGAGGTCGCTTGGGAACCGAGCAAATCCAAAGCGCCAAAATGTTAGTCCGCTATCCCGATACGGCCTATTACGCGCATGGTAATTACGGGGTGGAATATAATTTAACCCTGCCTCTGCATAACCCGACGAAAGAACGCCAGACGGTGACGCTTTCGCTGTCTACCCCAGTCAAAAACGATACGGTGCAAGGAACGCTGTTATTTTTTAACCCACCGGAGGAACGCATCTTTTTCCGGGGAACGGTTCGCCTCCGGTTTGCCAATGATTTGGGTTTAATGCAGACTCGTTACGTGCATTTAGTCCAAAATCGCGGTCATTTAGCCGAACCATTGTTGACCTTGGAGTTGCCGCCCAATAGCAACCGCCGGGTTGAGGTTGATTTTCTCTATCCACCAGATGCGACGCCACCCCAGGTGTTAATGGTGCAGACTCAGTAAGATTCCGGAAAGGGGATAACAATTGACTGTAGTTTACACTGAAGGGGCGATCGCCTCTTCATGTTGCGCTCTCAGGTTTTCCCCTATGACTTTGGTTAAAAGTGTCGCGATTACCACTTTGATGACGGGGATTGGCGTTGTGGGGGCTTGGCACGCGCCGATTTTTGTCACCCAACGACAAGTTCAGCAATTACTAGAAACAAAAGCCTGTCCCGGATGCAATTTGCGGGGGGCGAATTTGGCAAAGGCGAATTTAGGGGGTGCTAATTTAGCCGGGGCTGACTTAGCCGATGCCAATCTGAGTCAGGCGAATTTAGGCGGCGCGAATTTAGAAAATGCGAACTTAGCGGGCGCGAATTTACAAGGGGCCCATTTAGGGTGTACGTCTTTAAGTTTTAACTTGGATAGTTCGCCCGAACGCGCTACCCTGAATTTTGATGTCAATGCGAACGAGCATTCAATTACCCCCCACAATCATCAGGTGAGTTTTCGCTTAAATGCTGAGGGCGATCGCGCTGTAATGCGTTTAAATATTGGGTGTGCCAAACTGGTTGGGGCTAACCTGCAAGGAGCAACCCTACCCGACGGTTCCCTCTACAGCGAATGAGGCTTATTTGCGTTCGGGATGTTCGGTTTCTTCGGTGGGGACGCCCATCTTGTTAATGATATTAATCAGTTGATAGAGTCGCCCAAAGTCGCGTTGATTGAAGTGCAGCACCAGACGGGGCAAGTCAAAGGTATCATCTTTGGTTTCCTGGGGAAGTGCCTGACTCTTTTCAATCCGACCGCTGACTAAAATATCGCTAAACTCTTGATTGAGGGTTTCAAGTTCCTCTTCTGAAAGTTCTTCCTTAAGGCGGATGATAAACTTTTCGCCCACATAGCGAGAAGAATGAAAGATGCGATAGAATTGGGCGATCGCGCCGCAGGCGACATCCAAGCGATCGGTAATGGTATATAAGCTTGGATCGTTTGGGCTAATGAGGCCGCTGCTGAGGAGGTGTTCGCGCACGTACTTATCCCAAGCCAGCCAGTAATCTCCCCCCGGTCGATCGATTAAAATCAGTGGAACTGGGCCAGACTTGCCCGTTTGCGAAAGGGTCAAGCATTCAAACGCCTCATCTTGGGTTCCAAACCCCCCCGGAAACAAGGCTAAAGCATCGCTTTCCCGCAGGAAAAACAATTTGCGCGTAAAGAAATATTTGAATTGAATCAGCTTATCGCCCTGAACATAGGGATTTGCCCCTTGTTCAAAGGGTAACTGAATATTCAGACCAAAGGAGCTATCCGGGCCGGCTCCTTCATTGCCCGCTTGCATAATACCGCCTCCGGCCCCCGTCATTACCATAAAGCCTTGTTGGGTGACGCACCGGGCAAAATCTACCGCCATTTGATACTCTGGGGTATCAGAGGGCAGACGCGCCGAGCCAAATAAGGTAATTTTGCGAACGTGGCGATAGGGATAAAATGCCTGAAAAGCTCGCTCCATATCCTGCATGGAAGCGGTCAGGATTTTCCAGTCTAAACGGTCAATTTCTTCGTTGGAAATGCGGAGCAAGGTAATTAGGGCTTGCTGAATCCACTTCCCGTGTTGCAAACTGGGAATTTGTTGCACGAGATGTGCTAAATCGGATTGAAGCGTTTCTAACGGATCGTAAGAGGGTTGAGTAGCCATGCATTCCTCGCACTGGCGATGCTAATACACTAGGAATTGATAAAATTCCCGCTTAGGAATTATTGGTATCGCCACGTACATTCTAATGGATCTCGGCAGCAGAAGACTGAAAAGCGCCTTAGCGACAGAGGCTCAAGGCGCTCAATTCACTAGACTCATCACCGCTAGAAGCATTCAAAAGGCTCCACTCGGAGAGAGGGCTAAGGCTGGAACCATTTAGTCGGTATACTTTTCCAAAGTATTGGCTAACGTTGTTTTGGGGACTGCTCCCACTACCATATCAACGCGCTGACCCCCTTTAAAGATCATCAGCGTGGGGATGCTGCGAATCCCGTACTGGCTAGCGACGCTGGGGTTTTCATCAGTATTGACTTTAACAACTTTGACTTTGCCCTCGTATTGTTGGGCAATTTCATCAACCACAGGTGCCACCATTCGGCAAGGGCCGCACCAAGGTGCCCAAAAGTCTACTAAAACTGGAAGTTCGCTCTCCAGCACTTCTTGCTTAAATGAAGCGTCTGTAACTTGTGCCGCTGCTGACATTCCTGGCAATCCTTAATCTTATATTGCTATTGCACCTACGTATTTTATCATATGCAACAGCCAGCAGCCTCTAGGCATAAACATTTCAGCACAAAAGCCTGTTTAGCGTGCCTGCCTTTAAAATAGGAACCGCCTGAACGGTGTTCAGGCGGAGTGTGGTGTGAGGAGTGAACGGAAACATGCGTCTCCGCTTCTTTCATTGTAATCAACACCCGCAAGTTTTCCCGATATTCTTGCAAAGAATACGGGAGAAAATTTTCGGCGCGATTTTTTAAGGCATTTTTACTTACCCATACCCAATTGTTGAGCTTTCTGATAAACCTTGCCTTCGGTGAGCAATGATGGGGCGATCGCAACTTCCACTTGTTGCATTTCTCGAATATCTTTTGCGCCTAAAGTTCCCATGCTCGTTTGCAGCGCCCCCAGGAAATTATGGGTGCCATCATCCAACTGAGCGGGGCCGCGCAGGATTTGCTCTAGGGTGCCTGTGGTGCCAACGCGAATGCGGGTACCGCGAGGCAGAACGGGGCTAGGCGTTGCCATTCCCCAGTGATAGCCGCGTCCTGGAGCTTCTTGAGCGCGGGCAAACGGAGAACCAATCATAACACCATCTGCGCCGCAGGCGATACATTTGCAGATATCGCCACCCGTGACTAAACCGCCATCGGCAATGACGGGGATATATTTTCCAGTTTCATTGTAGAAATCATCGCGGGCCGCCGCACAATCGGCGATCGCAGTCGCTTGCGGTACGCCAACGCCCAGAACGCCACGGGAAGTACAAGCCGCTCCCGGTCCAATGCCGACTAGAATACCCGCAGCCCCGGCTTTCATCAGGTTGAGCGTTACCTCATAGGTGACGCAGTTCCCCAAAATCACCGGAACGGGCATTTCTTGGCAGAATTTTTCTAAATCTAGCGGCGTAATGGTTTCCGGCGAGAGGTGCGCGGTAGAAACAACCGTGGCTTGCACAAAAAACAGATCGGCTCCCGCTTCAGCCACCACTTTGCCATACTTGACGGCCCCGGCGGGAGTGGCACTCACCGCTGCGATCCCGCCCCCTTGCTTAATTTCTTGAATCCGCTGGGTAATTAACTCCGGTTTAATCGGTTCAGCGTACAGTTGTTGCATCAGGGGGACAAATTCAGTCGGCCCGACAGAGGCAATTTTGTCAAGGATCGGGTCAATATCGGCATAGCGCGTATTAATCCCTTCCAAGTTCAGAACGCCTAATGCCCCTAGTTGAGAGAGCAAGATTGCCATTTTGACATCCACAACCCCATCCATTGCGCTGGCAATAATGGGAATTTCGCGCTCTATGTTACCAATTTTCCAACGGGTGTCCGCTAAACTCGGATCGAGCGTGCGGTTTCCTGGCACTAGCGCGATCTCATCGATTCCATAAGCTCTGCGGGCTGTTTTACCCCGCCCAATTTGAATGTCCACGGCTTCTCAATTCATTCCCAAGATGTTATTTAGGCTAGCGTATCAAATTCAATGAACAATTGCGCTCTCAAAATTCAGATTGCCATTGGGGGCGGGGTACTGCACTTAGGCTTCTTGAGGGCGATCGCTCTTTTCTGAATGGGTCGTTAACGGGGGTGGAGGCGGCATTTGTGAGGGCGTCGGCGGGTGAGCGATCGCGGGTGTCGGTGCTGGTGGGGCAAGCATTTGCGTGAGATTCTCAGCCGTTGAGTTCCCAGAGCGGACAGACTGAGTGACTTGACGCAATAGCCCGCCCAGTTTGCCATCTTCTAGCAGGCTATTAATTAAGGCCAAACCGCTAGTAGACAGTAGCAGCTTGTTGAGATCGCCGATGCCATTGCCGTTACCATTGTTGCCGTTTGCGCCGGGAAACGCATAGATCCGGGCATCGCCTAAAACGCCCGGTTGCGGGGCGAGGGCTTTGACAATTTCCGGGAGATGTTCGGAAAGTTGCGGCCAGAGTTCGCTAATCAGCCGTGCATTGAGTTTGGCGTCAGAAATGGCGTTTTCCGCCTCAATGATCGCCCGCTGTCCCTGAGCCTCAGCTAGGGCGCGATCGCGGTTAGCTTGAGCAAGAGTCCGAATCGATTCGGCTTCGAGTTCGGCGGCTTGGCGGGCAATTTCAGCTTGGCGGCGGCGGCGGAAGACTTCAAGTTCCACCACGTTTTGATCGGCGATCCGGCGTTTTTGCGCTTCCTGTTGGGCAGCGATCGCGCTGAGGCGTTGTTGGCGTTCGGCTTCTTCAATCTGCTGTGCGGTGGTGACAGCGGCTTCCGCTTGGGCTTTTTCCGCTTCCGAGGCGAGGCGATCGCGTTCTTTTTGGGCGATGGCGATCGCGGCTTCCTGCTGGGCAATTTTCGAGAGGCGTTCGGCTTCTGCTACTTGGATCTGCGCTTCTAGCCGAGAAGATTCAACCTGTTTCTGGCGGCTAATTTCAGCAATTTCTGCCTCTTGACGTTGCACAATTTGCGCCACCTTGAGTTGCTTTTGGCGTTCCTCTAACTCAATATCGGCTTGAATCTTGCTTTGCTGTACCGCCAGTTGTTGATTAATTTTCTCCTCTTCAACTGCTTGATTTTGCAGAATCTTGTTCCGCTCTATTTTTGCAGATTCTTTGTCTCTTGTTTCTTGAATTTCGCGTTCCCGTTGCGCCCGCAAGCTTTCCACTTCCAGTTGTTGGGCTAACGTCGCGCTTTCTTGTTCTTGAGCAATTGAGAGCGATCGCTTTCTGGCATCGAGTTCTTTTTGCTCGATCGCCACTTGCGTCGTCAGTTCCACCTCGCGCTTTTGTTGAATCGAGCGTTGAATGGTTTCCGTTCGCAGGCGCACCCCTTGGGTATCAAAAAAGTTATTGGTGTCGTAGGTATCGCTTTCTTCAATCTCAGAAATGGCGATATTATTCAGCGTTAGACCCACCTTTTTCAAGTCTTGCTGAATCAAATTCACCACCGTATCGGCAAAGCCAATTTTATCGGAGTCAATTTCCGCTAACGTCTTATTCTTAGCGGCGGCACGAATGGCATCATCTGCGCGTTTTTCTAGGGCTTCCTTAATATCATCGCTGGAAATCTTACCCTGACGCGATAATCGAGCAGCAGCCGTTAAGACATCTTGTTTATCGGCAATAATGCACACATAAAAAGTCACGCGCATATTGGCCCGCAGATAATCTTGCGTCCGTACGGCCAGTTTCCCCGTGCGTTCCACATCAATTGAAATTTCTCGTAAGGGAACGCGCGTTAATTCGTGAAATCCCGGTAAGACAATACAGCCACCATCGAGAATCACCTTTTTCTCTTTAATAAAAACGCCCCCCGTGCGGACAAACGCTTCGTTATTGGGCGTAATCACATAAACTCTGGTATACGCCCAAACGCTCAAGAGCAAAAGAAAAACCAGCGCCCCAATCAAACCCGGAAAAAAGAGCAATCCAGGACTTAATTGTCCTAAAACAGGTTGAGGCATAGAGGCTAAGGGTTGAGTCGATTGCTCTGTATAGAACTTGGACATCTCAAACTCCTAAATTAAGTCAATGAATGACCTGTAATTGCACGTTTTTACGTGCAGTAAAGGGTCAGCAAACCTATAGCAGGTGGTGAATTATTTAGACAGCCACTTCTGTTGATCGAAGCTATCTTTGGCAATGACTAAATAATTCGGAGACTGATATTCGATCGTTAAAACTTGTTGACCTCGACGCGGTACAACTGTTGCCCAGTGGGGTAACTGAGCATTGATCGTCACTAAGCGATGGGCTGGATCGATGACATCGACTTGACCAATTTTGCCCTCAGTTTCTAAAGGCACAAAAGCGGAACTGACGGTACCGATACAACCAATAAGGCGATCGCTATTTCCTTCTTCACCAAAAGAGGCAAAGATTTTGCCTAACGGACGAGCAATTAAGCTTCCTAGATAAAGACTCATCGCCAGCGAACCCAAAAGAATCATCTGACTGAGAAAACCAGTGGGTGAATTAAACAGGACATTCAACATCCACCCGAAAACACCCCAAAGGCTAAAGTCAGTGGCAAGGAGTAGAATTAAAGGGGCTTTGCCAAAACCCAGCCATCCTAAAATTTGTAGGGGGCTAAAGTCCCCATCGCTATCAGCATCTAAATCTAAGAGATTGTCGCTCGCCCCAAGGTCAGCATCGCCCTCTAGATCGAGATCGTCATCTCCTCCACCTGAGATAATTACAAATACAAATAAAAAAATGCCTATTCCTAAAAAAATCCAATAGGGGATATTGCTGAGGTGAAAAAGCATAGTAATGGCTGCCTTGAGAGGGGCTGAAGACATTAGCTACAGCAGAGTCTACTCCCGGTTCGCAAGAATACAATAAAAAAGAAGGAAAATTATAGAATTATGAAGCTCAAACGAATCGGTCACGTTGCCATCTGCGTTCAAGATATTGACCGCGCTGTGGAATTTTACAAGAATCTGGGAATGGAAGTCGCTTGGCAAGATAGCGACTGGGCCTATCTGAAAGCCGGAGAGGATGGGTTAGCGCTGCTCAGTCCGGGGTATGCTCAAGCGGGACCTCATTTTGGGTTTATTTTCCGCGATCGCGCTGAGATGGAAGCTAGTTACGAGCAACTCTCGGCGCAAAACGTGAAAATGACGAAAATTCACGAACACCGCGACGGAACCGCCTCCTTCTACGGGCAAGATCCGGACGGAAACTGGTTTGAGTACCTTTACGAACCGGTTTTAGTGAGTGCTGAGTAGTTGATGGGATGGGGGAAAACCAAATTAGCAGAGTTGTGTAAGTGGGGTTTCGCAAGGCTCAACCCCACCGATAACAGCGACAGGTTTTGCTCTCCCCCCTACCAGCAGGGCTGATTCATTCCCAAAAAGACGTAAGTCTAAAAACGCCGACAATGCCACGAGAAAAAACAATTAAGAGTGAGGCTTTCGGATGCTGAGTACAAAGCGCTTAAGCATCATGCGGAAGAGACAGATAGAATGATATCCGAGGTGACTCGATACTTTATAAGAGGCTGAAGAAAAAGCCGTCCTAGAAAGATGGGCTTGTATCCCATTGTTTTTGGTCAAACTTTGCCTTTTTCCGTTTGGGGATAGACTTGTGCAACCTGTAGACTTCACCACCCTCACCGCCGTTTACACAGACTTGCAGGCGAACTGGCTGCCAGCACGTCTCGAACAAGTTTATCAGCGCGATCGCCATACCATCTGCCTAGCGCTGCGAACCTTTAAACAGCGCGGCTGGCTGACCATTTCCCGCCATCCCCAAGCCGCCCATCTGTGCATCGGCGATCCGCCCCCCAAAGCGCCCGACACCTTCACCTTTAGCGATCAACTGCGCCACCAACTCAACGGGTTAGCCCTGGTTGCCATTACCCCCGTCGCCCCGTGGGAACGCGCCCTAGACCTGCAATTTGCCAAACGCCCTGGAGACGCCATCCTCTGGCATTTGTACGTTGAAATTATGGGCAAATATAGTAATATCATTTTGGCAAATGCCGATAATCAGGTGGTGACAGTTGCCCAACAGGTGAGCGAACAAAAATCGAGCGTTCGTCCCCTACTCACCGGACAACCCTACGAACTGCCCCCCGCCTTAACCCAAACCCCCCCTAGCCTTAGCGAACCGCAAGCGCGCTGGCAAGAGCGGGTTAGCCTGATTCCCGGTAGCCTGAAACGCCAACTCCTCAAGAGCTATCGCGGTTTGAGTTCCCAGTTAGTGGAAAGCGCGATTCGCGAAGCGATCCGTTCCGGAATCGCAGCAGCTAACCTGCACCCAGAACAAACCACTGATACCCTAACCCAAGCCGACTGGGACGCTCTGTATCAACGTTGGCAAGAATGGCTAACCACCCTAGAAAAAGGCACATTTCAACCTGGATGGACCCAAACCGGATACACCGTCATGGGTTGGGGCATGGTGCAACCCGTCGATTCTGTGCAAAGTTTAGTCTATCGCTACTATCGCGATCGCCTCAATCAACAGGAGTTTGCCCAACTGCGCCACAAACTCCGGCAAAAGGTGGATAATCTATTAGGGAAATTGGGACAGAAAGCCCAGACTTTTCGCGATCGCCTCAGCCAGTCCGACCAAGCCGACACTTACCGCCAGCAAGCCGACTTGCTCATGGCTCATCTCCACGAATGGGAAGCCGGAATGCAGTCTATTACCCTCACCGACTTCGAGACAGGCGAACCCGTCACGATTCCCCTCAACCCAGAGAAAAACGCCGTCAGCAACGCCCAAAGCCTTTACAAGCGCCACCAAAAGCTTAAACGCGCCCGCAATGCCGTAGAACCCCTACTCGCCGAAGTTAATCAAGAATTGCACTACCTCGAACAAGTTGCAGAGTCCCTCAACCAGCTAGAAGACTATTACAGCACAGAAGACCTGCAAACCCTAGAAGAAATTAGCGAAGAGTTAAGTCAACAAGGCTATCTAGAAACCCCCGAACAACGCCAACAGACCAACACCGATGAATCTCACCCCCATCGCTACCAGTCGCCTGGAGGGTTTGAAGTTCTTGTTGGGCGTAACAACCGCCAAAACGATTTACTCACATTCCGACTTGCGGGGGATTACGATTTATGGTTTCATACTCAAGAGATACCCGGAAGTCATGTTTTACTTAGGCTGCAACCCGGTTCAGCGGCTGATGAGCCAGACTTACAGTTTGCCGCAAATTTAGCCGCTCAGTACAGCCAAGGCAGACAAAGCGAACAAGTCCCTGTGGTTTATACGGAACCCAAGCACGTCTATAAGCCCAAAGGCGCAAAACCCGGTATGGTTATCTATAAGCAAGAGCGCATTCTGTGGGGAAAACCGGAAAACGGGCGTTTAGTCAACAAACTTTAAGTCTGCTTATATCTTCTTTAGCGAAAAATTAAAAATTATCATCTTAAATTCAATCGTTTATTATAAACTTTTGTAACATAGTGCGCGTGTTCTTTGATACAATTTTAGATATAAGGAAAGATTACTCCAAAACCCGCTGTAGCTTGGGAACGCGCAGTCGGGATTTCCTCAAAACGACAACACAAAACAGAATTCATCAATTCTGAAGACCAGCTACGGGAATAGCTGGTCTTTTTTTAGTGCTGAGTGGGAATAGAGTGCTGAGTAGAAAGTGCTGAGTGCTGAGTGGGAATAGAGTGCTGAGTAGAAAATGCTGTTGCGCGGTTCTTGGTGCTGAGTAGTGTAGTGAGTGGGAAAGGAGTGCAAAGTTCCGTAGCTTGTACAAGTAGCGGTGTTTCCAGACGAAGAAGAGTAGGGAGTTAGTCAAAAATTCTCTTTCCTCCCCATCTTCCCATCTCCCCATCCTCACTTCTGCGTCTTGAGGTAGTCAAAAACGGACTTGTCGCCGATGTCGGGGGGGATGGGTTGGATAAGTTTGCGGAGGGCGAAGATAAAGTAGAAAATTGCCCACATCGCGAGTAAAAATTGTTCGGCTTCTACGGTTAAAAAGCCGATCAAATGACCTAAAAGCAGAATGGGGACGAGGGGGGTGAGAAGTTTGGTTTCTAAGCGGTTAAAGCAAAAGGCTTCTTTAAAGTAAATTCCGGTTAAGGCCGCGAAGGTGAAACCGATGCCAAATAAGGCAATGGGTTGATTGTAAACCGTTAGAGCCAGGGGTTGGGAATATTGTAGCGCGAGTCCAACGGCGGCTAGGGTACCGATCGCCCAAAAGAGTTGCAACAGACGATGTAAAACGCCTAAATAGATATGGATCGTCCACAGACTCACGCCTAATGCGACAGAAAATAGAGCGTAAAGTACAGTTAGGGTCGTGAGAACGGGTGGGGTTGCACCTTGCCACACGACTAGAATAGCGCCGATCGCAAAACACAAGGCCGCGATCGCCAACCCTGCTCGGTAAATTATCACCCCAGTGCGATCGCTCTGGGTAATCGTAAATTCTCCAAATTGACCTTGATAAACTTCCGGTTGAGTAGTTGATAATCCTTGCATAGTCTGTTTAGAGGGCAATCATTACTTGGATTGTAGCGCCCCAGTCTAGCTGAAGTTGCTGTTGGGCATTTCCCTGGTTAACCGCAATTTCAATATAACCATGACTGCCAACAAGAGCGATCGCGCTGCCCACAGGACTGCTAGCATAGGTGCGATCGCCCTGAATCTTTTGATCTGCAAGCTTCACAAACCAGGATTTTCCCGAAACCAGATCGCCAGGAATATTCGTAATTAAATTCCCGAAGCGATCGATGTATTGAAGGGTACCTTGAATCCGATCCGGTTCTTGACGATAGTCTGCTAGGGGTAATTGTACCAGCGTCTCCGGTGCGATCGCCCTTCCCAACTCCGCCATCGGTACTCCACTGGCTAAATGGGCCCCGGCTGGCGCAAAAATATCGCGTCCGTGGAAGGTTTGGCTAACGTCTGGAGTCCGCCAGTAGCGCGGGTTAGTTAACTCCACTGCTGCAAGAATGGGTTCTTGCGCTAAGATACCGCTAAATAAGCCGTTATCCGGCCCGATCAGGAACGCACCTGGGAGTTGCAGCGCGATCGCCCTGCGCGAACTCCCCACCCCTGGATCGACCACTGCAACGTGAACTGTCCCTTGGGGAAAGTAAGCATAGCTACTCAGCAGACAAAACCGCGCCGCCTGAAGATTCTGGGGGGGAAGATCGTGGGTGAGATCGATAACCGTTACGCTAGGATTGATGCGCGCGATCGCACCTTTCATCACTCCTACGTAAGGATCGGTAGTGCCAAAATCGCTCAAAAGCGTCATAATTTTGGGTGTTTTCATCTCAGACTCCTGACGCCTCCTCTGTCTCCAATCTCAGCGACAATTGTGACAATTGTTAAACTTTCTGTGGTTTCAGAAACCTCATTGCAACTTCTTGAATCTAGTAAGCATAGACCTCTAAACTATCCTGACCTGCTTTTGAAGGACTTTAGAGTTTTTTCCGTGGTACACCCATAAAACCTATGTTCTCCACGACTTCTCGTTTTCAGACCTTTGCCATCAGTCTCCTATCACTGTGTAGCGTTATCCTTAGCACGAGTCCTTTACCGGGAATGGCTCAAGTTGATAATCTTCCCGATGTTGGTTTACCAGGACGACGGGTAGGAGGGGGAACTCGCGGACCGTGCTTAAGCGACCCTCAAGAGTTTATCGCTATTACTCCCCCGAACAATGTGGGAACCACTCTTGCAGAAGTCCCTACGTTTTCGGTCTATTTACCCGCTAATAAAGCTGATGCTGTAGAAATTGGACTGGAGACTCAAAGCGGAACGCTCCTCTATCCCCCAATTGTCCTACAAAAGGTCGGTTCTGGGATTATTGAATTTAGTTTTCCGAGTGGTGCGAACTATCCGCCCCTTGAAGTCGGTCAGAATTATAAATGGTATGTCCAAATCATCTGCGATCTGAGCTTAGGGACTAAAGATAGCTTTGTTGAAGGTTGGGTGCGGCGCGTTGAACCCTCTGAGGACTTGCAGCAACGTTTGCAAACGGCTAGCGATCGCGAAAAAGTGGATATCTACGCCCAAGAAAAGCTTTGGTACGATCGCCTCAACAGCTTAATCGAGCTACGTCGCACTCAACCGAGAGATGTGCGCCTCAATACAGCATGGGAGCAACTGCTTCAGGAAGTTCAGCTTGGACATTTAACCCAAGCACCGCTTATGAGTTTCCCTTCTATTGACCAACAGCCGCGAGTCGATAGCGGCGATCGCTAATCTCATGATTTGCAGACCTTACCCGCGAATCCTTAAAATTCTGTAACTTTAATTACAGAATTTTCCCCGCAGGCTATTATAGGAGAAACAGCCTTAGATTCGTGAAGACTTCAACACATTCAGCAACTAACTATGAATAGAAATCGCCATCAAGCTCAGAAACAAACGACTCAAGCCCATCGGGACAATATTCAGAAAGCATTGCAGCACCGACTCGAAGTTGCTCGTGCTAAGGGTGATGAGACTCTTATTCGCTTGTTAGAAGCCGAAGCGAATTACTTTAACTAGACGCCTCAGTTCATTCAAAAACTCTCATACACATTATTCGCCTCCTGTCAAGGGGGTATTTTTTTAGGGAGGCGATCGCCCTCTTTTTTTTGAATCTGAGTTGAATTAAATTTCAACATAAGCTATAATAGAGTTAATAGATGGGCAGGAAAAACTAAATTGTTGGCTGTTCAACTGAACCTTGGCAGCCAGCAATTCTTCCCTAGAAACGGGTCGATCCAGCCAGGAGTTTTAAGCATGAAACTAACCAAGATTGACTTAAGTAATATTATGGCGATCGGTCATGACAATGACCAGCTTACGCTCTTAAT
>JAAHGE010000280.1 GCA_010672635.1 Desertifilum sp. SIO1I2
TCACCATTCAAATCATGAATGATTTGAATGGTGCTAGAAACATGTTGAACCAGAACGCTTTCAGTGACTTCTAATTCTAGGTATTTGGGATTAAATCCAGTAGATTGTAATATTTTTAATAGACGCGGTTTGAGATGAATTTGTGTAAATTGTCGGGCTGAAAGATTAACTGCAATTTTAATCGGCTCTAGCCCTAATTCATGCCATTTTTTCCCCTGCGAGCAAGCCGTATGTAAAACCCACTCTCCTAGGGCAATAATTAAATCTGATTCCTCTGCAATTGGGATGAATTGAGCGGGAGACATTAAACCCCGTTCGGGATGATGCCAGCGAATTAAAGCTTCAGCACCAATAATTTCTCCTGTTTTAAGGTCAATTTGCGGTTGATAGAGAACTTGAAATTGATCGCCAACAATCGCTCTTCTTAAATCGGTTTCTATCGCCAGCATTTCAACGCTAATCGGCTTCATTTCTGCTTGATAGAATTGATATTGGCTGCCCCCATGTAATTGAGCTTGCTTGCGGGCTAAATCGGCTCTTTTAATTAAAGTATCTAGGTCTTTTCCATCCTCAACATAGATAGAAATGCCGATGCTGGCAGTCATAAAAATTTCATGTGCCCCCAGTAAGAAAGGTTGCTTGAATAGATCGAGAATGGCTTGAGCAAAAACTTTAAAGAAGGCTTTTAATTTAGGAGATTGCGAGTTAGTTTCAACGCGATTGACACTCTTTAAAAAGTCCTGGCGATATTGAGAACGAGGCGATAGAATTAAAGCAAACTGATCGATAGTAATATGAGCGATTGTATCTTGGGGATCTAGACTAGCCGCAAGGCGCTGGGCAACATTTTTAAGCAACAGTTCTCCCACTTGTCGCTCCAAAGCTTCATGAATGCGATGAAAGCGATCGAGGCTTACTAAAAAGATGGGAATGGGAGCATTGTGCATCTCCGGACTTGCAAGCATCTGACAAATGCTATTAAATCGTTCTTGCAAGAGCAGGCGGTTCGGAAGATTGGTTAAACTATCGTAATGAACGATATGGTTGAGGCGCTCGGCAACTTGGCGGAGGGCGCGGGTATAATGCGATCGCAATCGCGATTGTTTTTCGAGGCGCGTGGCGATCGCTCCGAGCAATTCATTCCGGCTAAAAGGCTTCGTTAGGTAATCATCCGCCCCCAGTTCCATACCCGCCCGTAAATCCGATTTGCTGGCTTTGGCTGTTAAAAAGATAAACGGGATAGAAGCTGTTTCTGGTAACTCTCGCAACGCACTCAAAACGCTATACCCATCTAACTCTGGCATCATCACATCGCACAGAATTAAATCGGGGAGTTCCTGCTTTGCTAATTGCACGCCAACCTGTCCATTTGCTGCACCCACTGTCTCGAAGTCTTCAGCCTCTAACATCTCCAGAATATTTGCTCTGACGAGTTCTTCGTCCTCTATCACCAAAATTTTAGTCATTGGTTGTTCAGTTACTTGTGATGAAGCCAGACTCTTACTATTTTGCCTGTTGAATGGAAATTTCAGTGGATGAGGCATTTGACTGCGTTGCCAGTGGGTGAGCGGTTTTGGAATTGAATGGATGGAGCTGATGGAGCGATCGCGCCTTTTGCATTTTTCCCTTCCCACCCTAGCTCAAACCCATCTTTTCGGTAGATTCTTTTATTGTTTATACATACATTTGCCTAACTCTCAAATTGGGTCAGACCTTTGAATTTAGAGACTTCTGTGCAGAACTCTCAAAACTTGATGATGGAGGGAGTGTTAGTCGCGATACTTGCTTATTTTAGCCGTACCCATACTCGCCCTGATGCAACTTTAGCGCGTTCTCCATACTTTGGGTTGCTTGCTCTAGACGCGATCCCTGAAAATTTTACCAAATAATTGATTTCTGGCGACAGGTGGAGCTACGACCCATCAAATCGCTCGCCGGGAACTTCTCTATGGGGAAATGTCCGCCTAGCCTTTATTTTTGCCTGCTTTCGCCCGCAAAGACGCTCCGATCGCCAATCTTTTATATAAGTTATTTCTATCTTTAACCAGGAATATTTTGCCCAGGGGGCGATCGCTTTTGGGACATTTTTCGCCGCAACTCCTTCCTCGCGTTTGACTTTCATGTATCGTTTGATATCCTACTTCCCCGAAAAATACGGGCGAGTCGATCGAAAAAATTCGCCCTCGGAGCCAATGAAGAAATTAAAACAGCTTATCTAGTCAGGAGTTATTCCGATTATCGGCTCAAGTAGCAATCTTTCAAACCTTAAGAAAAAGTATAAAAAATAACATTTAGTAGCTTATATGCGTAGCAGCGATTTAATTATTATATACTGATTGAGCGAGATCGTACAGGATTCAAGAAATAACAACCTGTTCTAAAATTCATGAAATTATTTAACTTAACTGAGAAAAAATTGACCCCTCTCAGAAATAACGAATAGCTAACCCCCCTCAACTTAACCTGCATTCACCCACCTATCAGGGTTTTCTCAGAATTCCCTGTTAGGGTAAAAATACCGCTATTGCTGACAAATCCTTGCGAAAACTTACATTCCCTCGCTGCCATTCATGAAATTGCTGCCCCCTTGGTTGACTCGCCGGCCTCAAATTGACCTATTTTCCTTGCAATTCCGCTTAACGGCGGGAATTGCGATTGTCACAACCTTGGGTTTGGGTAGCGTTGCCATCTGGACGAGTTGGCAAATGCAGCGCCAGTTAATTGCCACCCACAAACAAAACCTGCAATATATTGCCCGTCGGTTTCCCCGCGATATCGATCTGTATAGCCGCCAACTCCCCTTAGAAGAAAGCTTGCAACGAACCATCGACGAACTCAGCGCCGAAAACTGGATTGTTTGGATTAATCGGCCGGATGGAACGCGGCTAGCGCAATCTCAGATCGTAAATTGGGGGGGCGATCGCAATATTGCCAGCTTTATCTCAAACGAAGAAGTCATTACCAGACCCGAAGTTTTTGCCTTAGACGGCGCTTACTTTGCCGGATGTGGCTATCCCCTAATGGTGCGAGGTCAAAATTTAGGCACCTTTTATATTGCTAAAGACATTACCTCCGATCGCCTCATGTTAGATGAAATGACTTGGCATTTAGGCGTCACCACCCTAGGCGCGATCGCCCTGATTACCCTCGCCATTGCCTGGTACGTCCGGCGATCGCTCCAACCCTTGTGTCAAATGAGTCAAGCAACCCGTTCCATCGGTGCCGCCGACTTAGGTAAAGCCCGCCTCCAACTCGAACAAGCCCCCACAGAAGTTAAAGAACTTGCCCATACCCTCGACTTAATGCTATCTCGCCTATCCAACGCTTGGGAACAGCAGCGTCAATTTGTCAGCAACATTTCCCACGAACTCCGCACCCCCCTCACCTTAGTACAGGGGTATTTACAAAGCCTGCTGCGCCGCAGTCAAAACCTCACAGAACCTCAAAAAGAAGCCCTGACCATTGCCGTTGGCGAAGCCGATCGCACCATTCAAATTTTACAAGACTTGCTTGATTTAGCCAGAGCCGATAGCGGGCAAATGCACTTTCAACTCACCAGAATCGTCCTCAACGACCTCGTATTAGAAGTTGTAGAAATGGTCCAGTTATGCAGCAGTCGCCATTTAGAAATTCAAGCCACTCACCCCAACATTGAAATTAGAGCCGATCGCGATCGCCTCAAGAAAGCCATTCTAAATTTAGTAGATAATGCGGTACAGTATTCAAAGCCACAAACACCTATTACGATCGAACTTGATTGCGATCGTGAAACTGCAACCTTACAAATTTGCGATCGAGGATGTGGCATTGCCCTACACCATCAAGCCCGTTTATTCGAGCGATTTTATCGAGTAGACGAAGCCCGATGTCGCAACACCGGAGGCATTGGTTTAGGTCTATCCATCGTCCAGGCTTTTGTTGAAGGAATGGGAGGGCGAGTCAGTCTCACCTCCAAGCTAGGAGAAGGCAGCACCTTCACGATCTCTCTTCCACTGAGTTAATCTACGGGCCTCCCGTAAGCGGAACTACGGAGACAGAAATCTAGGATTTTCCGGTTTCAAAAAGCCAGTCGCCTCATCTATGCTGTCTAATATCAAGATTAGTAACAATAACACCTCGACTTGAGTCGTCAGAGACACTTTTATGGATAGCCCATACATTCTCCCCAGAGAAACCATTGCTGAAAAATTTTCTTCAATTTATAGTGCCGGAAAAATTTCTCAAACCGACATTCATCGACTGCAACTCACCCTCTCTCACATAGACCTTACCCCCGAAGAAGTCAGCCTCATCGATCGCCTCTTCCACGCCATCAAGCGCGGCTGGTTAGAAGTCGTTCACTCCGATAGCGAAACCTCGAACGGATTTTTTTAACGAATTTCGGTCAGAAGAGTTGGTATGCTGAGAAACAGTGACTTGTAACCCCGATCGCTCATGAGCGCTGTTTCATCTCCGTCTTCCGTTTCTACCTTTCCCCTGACCGCCGTTGTTGGTCAAGAAGCCATCAAAATCGCCCTGCTACTAGCAGCCATCGATCCTGGTTTAGGGGGCGTTGCGATCGCCGGACGGCGAGGAACGGCCAAATCTGTAATGGCCCGCGCCCTACATGCCCTGCTTCCCCCCATCGAAGTCATCCCAGAGTCCCCCTACAACGAAGACCCCGCCCTCGATCCCTCTCAACCCCCCACCGAAATTATCCCCGCCCCCTTCATTCAAATCCCCCTCGGCGTTACGGAAGACCGTCTCCTCGGTTCCGTAGATGTCGAAAAATCAGTCAAACAGGGGGAAACCGTCTTTCAACCCGGCCTACTTGCCTCCGCCCATCGCGGCGTCCTCTACGTCGATGAAATTAACCTGCTTGACGACCAGATCGGCAACCAACTTCTCAGCGTCATTTCCGAAGGTCGCAACCTCATCGAACGAGAAGGCATCAGCTTTGAACATCCCTGCCAAGCCATCCTCATTGCTACCTATAACCCCGAAGAAGGCCCCCTACGGGAACATCTTCTCGACCGCATCGCCATCACCCTTTCCGCCGATGGCGTTTTAGGACTCGACGAACGCGTCCAAGCCGTAGACCAAGCCCTTGCCTACAGTACCTCTCCCCAAGCCTTCCTTCAGCAATACGCAGAGGATACCGATAGCCTCAAAACCCAGATTATCCTAGCGCGGGAATGGGTTAAAGAAGTCAAAATTCAGCCTAGCCAAATTCAATATTTAGTTGAAGAAGCCATTCGGGCCGGCGTGCAAGGCCACCGGGCCGAACTATTTGCTGTCCGCGTTGCTAAAGCTTGCGCCGCCTTAGAGGGTCGCAATTCCGTCATCGCGGAAGACTTGCGCCGCGCCGTCGAACTCGCGATTGTTCCTCGCGCTACAGTCGTTCCTACCCCGCCGGAAGCCCCACCACCGCCACCCCCACCGCCGCCACCCCCCCCACCGGAACAGTCGGAACAGGAACAGGACGAACAGGAAGAGGAAGAAGAACAAGAACCGCCACCGGAGGAAGAACCAACTAGCGTTCCGGAAGAGTTTATTTTCGATCCCGAAGGGGTCATTCTTGACGATAGCGTCTTATACTTTGCCCAAATGGCCCAACGGCGCGGTAAGTCGGGGAGTCGCAGCATCATCTTTTCAGACGATCGCGGACGCTATGTCAAACCCATGTTACCCAAGGGTAAAGTTAAGCGGATCGCTGTCGATGCCACCCTCCGGGCCGCCGCCCCCTATCAGAAAGCCCGCAGAGAACGCCAACCGAACCGTCGTGTCATTGTAGAATCGGCAGATATTCGCGCCAAACGCCTCGTTCGCAAAGCTGGGGCTTTGGTGGTCTTTTTGGTCGATGCTTCCGGATCGATGGCCCTTAACCGGATGCAGTCGGCGAAAGGGGCAGTGATGCAACTGCTGACGGAAGCTTATCAAAATCGGGATATGGTGTCTTTAATTCCGTTCCGAGGCGAACAGGCGGAGGTTCTGCTTCCCCCTACCCGTTCAATTACGACAGCCCGCAGGCGCTTGGAAGTGATGCCTTGTGGGGGCGGTTCCCCCTTGGCGCATGGACTAACTACGGCGGTGCGGGTGGGGATGAACGCCCAACAGTCGGGGGATATTGGTCAGGTGGTAATTGTAGCAATTACCGACGGTCGGAGTAATATTCCCCTAGCCCGGTCTTTGGGCGAACCGATGGAGGAGGGAACGAAGCCGGATATTAAGGGCGAGTTATTGGATGTTGCTGCTAAAATTCGGGCTTTGGGGATTCAACTGTTGGTGATTGATACGGAAAATAAGTTTATTTCCACAGGCTTTGCTAAAGAGTTGGCTCAAACTGCGGCTGGCAAGTATTATCATTTGCCTAAAGCCACAGACCAAGCCCTGGCTAGCGTCACCCGTAGCGCGATCGCAGATATGAAAGCCCGCTGAGGGGAAGAAGAGGATGGGGGGATGGGGGGATGGGAGGAAGAAGAGGAATTTAGGGTTAACCCTAATTACTTCCAGACTTCTCAGCAGTCGTAATTCCTTGA
>JAAHGE010000281.1 GCA_010672635.1 Desertifilum sp. SIO1I2
CCAGGCTGGATCTGTGCGACTCGCGATGCACCGACCGGCAGTGCAGCATGCAGCAGCTTCCATCCAAAGGTCCTGAGTTCTCTAGGCAGACGACGGTTGCCTGCGCGCTGATAGGCCTGCACAAAGGGATGCTGGGCTGACTGCACCACCGTCTTCAGACCTGTCAGGGGGTCCACCAGCACAAAGGCGGTGCTATTTACGCCCCAAGGGGAAGTCGTTTGCAAGCATCTGGTGGAATATCCTTTACTCACGCCCGTACCTGGTGCAGCAGAACAAGATCCCGAAGAAATCTTTAATGCAGTCGTTACCACGATTCGCGAGGTAATGGCAAATAGCGGTATCGATCCTAAAGCCTTGCTAGGGATTGGGTTTAGTTCGGCCATGCACAGCTTAATTGCAGTAAACGAACAGGGAAAACCACTAACCAAAAGCATTACCTGGGCGGATAATCGCAGTGCAAAATGGGCACAACATTTAAAACAAGGACAGGGACATGAGATTTATTTGCGAACCGGAACGCCCATCCATTCCATGTCACCGTTATGCAAGCTGATTTGGCTGAAAAACGAGCATCCCGAACTCTTTAACCAAACAGCTAAGTTTATTTCCATTAAGGAATTCATCTTTTATCAATTTTTGCAGGAATATGCGATTGATTATTCCCTAGCGGGGGCGATGGGTTTATTAAATATGCAAACCCTAGATTGGGATGCAGAGGCGTTAGAGATAGCCGGGATTTCTGCCGAACAATTATCGCGTTTGGTACCGACTACCGAACAATTTTGCGGCATGAACGCCGACTTAGCCGCAAAACTGGGAATTCTCCCCGAAACGCCCTTAATTATTGGGGCTTCCGATGGGGTGCTATCGAATTTAGGCGTCGGCGCGATCGCCCCCGGCATTTTTGCCGTTACGATTGGAACCAGCGGTGCGATTCGGGCGGTTGTCGATCGTCCGATTGCCGACCCTGAAGAACGCTTATTCTGCTATCCCCTCACCGAGAAATACTGGGTAGTGGGTGGGGCGGTGAATAACGGTGGGTTAATTTTGCGGTGGATGCGCGATCGCTTTGCCGATGCAGAAGTCGCTACCGCCAAGCAATTAGGGCAAGAATCCTATGAAATTATGATGCAGATTGCAGCTAGCGTGCCTCCTGGCGCTAACGGACTGATTTTTCACCCTTATTTGATGGGAGAGCGATCGCCCCTGTGGAATTCCCAGGCAAGGGGGTCTTTCGTGGGCTTATCGATGAGCCATACCCGCGCCCATTTCATCCGGGCGGTATTAGAAGGCATTTTGTTGAACTTGCAACTCGTCCTCGATGCGCTAGAAAGCTTTGTGGGTTCCGCCCAACGCATTCAAGCGACAGGGGGGTTTGCGCGATCGCCCCTGTGGAGACAAATGCTAGCCGATGTGTTTAACCGCGAGATCGCCGTTCCCGAAAGTTACGAGAGTTCCTGTTTGGGGGCTGCCCTTTTGGGATTATTAGCGTTAGGCAAAATTGAGAATTTAGAAAGAACTACAAACTATATGGGAGAAACCTACCGCCATTCTCCCGATCCAGAAGCGGTCAAAACCTATCAGCAGATTATTCCCCTCTATGCTCGCCTGCTTGATGCTCTCCAACCGGAATACTCGGCTTTAGCCAGCTTGCAAGAAGGGTTTAAAGACAGTTTTAGCTAAATCGGCTACCGAATTTTAATTTCCAGTGAACCTTCTGGAGTTCCGCCCAGTCTAAGCTATTACAACAATCGGCCGATGTTGCTCGTAAACCCTAGACTGCATAGTGGAGTCCCATTGATGAAATCGAAAGCGTTGTTTTGGGTACCGGGAGCGATCGCACTGATCCTAGCGGCCGCACCCGCACTTCCTCCCTTTTCTGAAGCGGCGATCGCCGGGCCGGGTCGCATGGGAGGAGATCGCGCTGGTAAACTAGAGCAACTGAACCTCACGGAAGCCCAAAAAGCTGAAATGACCCGCATTCGGGAAAACACTCGCCAGCAAATGCAGGCGGTTTTCACCCCAGAGCAACAAGAACAAATGCGTCAGGCTAGAGAGCAACGCCAGCGCCCCAACATTACCTTAACGGACGCTCAAAAGACGCAAATCAGAGCCATTCACGAAGAGTCTCGGCGTCAGATGCAAAGCGTTTTAACCGAGCAACAACAGCAACAGCTCGAACAAATGCGCTCTAACCGCCCTCAGCGGGGCCCTCAATCTCAGCGTTCCGAGCAATTGCGCTCTATGCGGGGTCAGCGCAATCAACAACAATAAACATCATTCGTTGAATCTGCTACTAGGGGTAAAGTAGCAGGCTCAGGGTCAAAAGGTTGAGAAAGTTACGCTCCCTCAAAGGCACGACTGTTGCTTTTGAGGGTTTTTTTGATTAATCGACTTTGAGGGTTCGACATTCTGATTTGAGCCTAGAACTTTGTTTGAGATAATCCCAACCTCGCTGCAAGGCAACAGGACGGTGAATGCGATCGCTAATCCATTCAGCCACCTTCCGGCTATTCCAGGTGCCCCCATCCGGCGCAGGGCCTTGCAACGCTTTAGCAAGTTCTGCTTGTTGGAGTTTATTCAGTAAAGGTTCTCCCCCAGGATTTTCGTGGCGGCGATCGCCCAAAGCATCCGGCCCTAGACGATTGTAGCGTCGAGCAACTTTACGAATCCAGTCACATGAATAACTGGTCGTCATTGATACTTCTTCTGTTCGCTTGTCCTGGGCCAATAACCACACAATTTGATAGTGGGTGCGTTCTACTGGATCTTTCGCCTTGCGGTACCGCCGTTCTAGTTCTTCAATGCTCAAATGAGGCTGAATCGTGACGCGCTTGGGCATAGACACAGGGAAATAGAGTCAAATACCCAATGACTATACCATTGTCCGTGTCTAGGCGGGAGTTCATGTATCAAACAATCCTCTTACTCTTCAAGTAAGGCTTGAAAAGCGGCTTTCATCTCCTCTGGGCTAGTCGTTGCCGTTCCAAACTGCCGCACCACAATACTGGCTGCCAAATTTCCCAAAACCGCCGCTTCCCAGAAAGACGCCCCCACCGTTAAACCCAACGTCAGCGCAGCAACCACCGTATCGCCTGCACCCGTTACATCAAACACATCTGTACGATTAAACGCCGGAATCTGCTGGTGCTGTATGCGATCCTCAACGTTCTCAAACAAACTCATCCCCTCTTCCCCGCGCGTAATCAGCATTTGAGAGGCTTGAGTCAAGTTCAATAAATCTCGCCCTGCTTGCGCTAACACCTGGGGAGCAGAAATTCCGTAACCCACAGCCTGTTCGGCTTCCGGCAAGTTGGGAGTAAACAGCGTTGCACCGCGATAGCGATTCAAATCTTTTTGGGCATCAACAATCGTCCTGGAGTGAGTCAAAGCTGCCTCAATTACCGGAGACGTTAACACCCCATCCCCGTAGTCCGAACAAACCACCGCATCCACACCCTCCACATGAGCGCGAATATAATCGGCAAGCTGCAACTGTAACTCCAAAATCGGTAAATCGTCCGATTTGCGATCGACCCGGACAATTTGTTGGGTGACAGACTGGCGGGCGTGGCCGGAAATCCGCGTTTTGGTGACAGTCGGTCGCGCTTCATCCATCAAAATCCCATCCGTGTTAATTCCGGCGGCGGTAAAAATCCCGCACAGCGCTTTTCCCTGGTCGTCTTTGCCCACCAGCCCTACCGCCTTCACCTGCGCGCCCAATTTCGCCAGGTTATACACGGCATTCGCCCCACCGCCGGGAATTTGCTGCGTGGTTTCGTGACGCAAAATCAACACCGGGGCTTCTCTAGAAATCCGTTCCACTTGTCCGGTGAGAAACTCATCTAGCGTTAAATCGCCAACAACCAGAACGCGGGCTTGATCGAAGCGATCGATTAACTCAAAAAAGCGATCGCGCTGTTGGCGAAGTTGCGCCACGAACTCAACATCTAGCGTCATATCACACCCATTTAGCTCTAACTCACCGTTTGTTCCACAGTTTCTTGAATCGAAGGCGTCCCCGCACAACGGTCTTCACTTGGTTGAAACTTGACTTTCACTGGGTAAGCCTTAAACTCGCCCTTCGCCTCAAAGGTTTGGTCAGCAACAGCAGCCACGGCGGCTTGATTCAAAACCGGATACCCCGCACTCTGAATCAATTGCGGTTCGCCGACCACTTGCCCCTCTGGATCGACCAAGACTCCAATCGTTGCCGTCCCTTCCAAACGATTGAGACAAGCCAATTTGGGATAGGTTGCAGCCACCTCTGGGGCTTGCATTTCCCACGTCAGGTCGTCTTGTCCGGAGGACTTTTGAATTTGCTCTAACCAGGTCTGTAAATTCGTTGTGGCATCTTCAGGCGTCGTCCCCGCCGCATTGTACGCAATTTGTTCCCGGATTTCCTGTTGGCGAGCATAGGCTTGGGCAACCCGTTCGTCAACGGGCGGGGTGGCTTCTGGGGAAGCTTCTGGGCTGGTTTGGGGCAGCGGCGTTCCTAGGGCAATTTCCCCTCCCAAATCTTCTGCTTGGCGCTGTTGCTGTTCTTCGCGCAGGCGCTGTTCTTGGGCTAATTCTTCGGGAGAACGTTCTGGCTGTTGGGCAGGTGACTCTTGCGGTTGCGGACTCGGAGATGCCTGAACGGGCGGTTCAACAGGAACGGGTTGCAAGGGGGCGGCGGCTTGCAATTGCGGAAGTTGGTCGAAGGAAGGACTTTTTACCGGAGGGGGTAGAAAGATTTCCGGAGGGAGTGCGGCTAAGTCTTGTTTTGAGGGCGGTGTCAGAACTGGGGTAGGAATATCGGCTAGCGGTAAGTTAAAGACCGTTTGATTGTTTGCTGGGTTTTGCAGGTACGGCCAGTTCTTCAGGTCGGGAGGCGGCACAATTTCAAATCTGGGGGCCGCTGGTACGGGCGGTAAGTCGAGGGTGGAGGTGACGGAAGGGGCTTTGGCGAGGGGGTCGTTTAGGTCTGAGGGGAGGGACGAAAACAGGTTAGCCGCTTCGTTGGGAGGCAGTAACAAGGGGGCATTGGCGATGGAGGGAAGGCGACCTTGTTCGGCGCTGGAGAGTTCAACAAGGTCTACGGCTTCGGGAATGGCTTCGGGGCCAGAAGAGGGGGTGACGGGTAAGGCAACGCCCAAAAGTCCGTGAAAGGCAAGCGAGGCAATGGTGGCAATGGAGGTGGGCTGGCGGAGAAGTTCGGGTAAGTTATGAAATGAAGATGAGTACGTCATGGCAGGGAATTGAAAGGTGGGCGGATCTGCGAGTGTGGAAAACGGCTCACTCAAACATTAACGAACCATCGAGGGATCTAACCGCAAAGTTGATAAATTTTTGAGTCGATCGGCTTAACTCGATTTTGACGGACAACTGCGATAATAAGTTGCCTAAAGGAAATCTTAATGTTGATTTTGCTCGATCGGACAGAAAAAATAGGGCAGCTTAAAAATGCGGGCGATCGCGCCAATCAGTATAGATCGCTTGCTGGGGTTATGTCGCCTGTTTTACTAAATTCAGTGGGATGCCAACCTCTAAATGGGTTTGGCGGGTTCAACGCGATCGCGTCCTGAGTCGTCCCCACCCTAACAGAGGGAGTCAGAAGGATTGGCTTTGGGAAAGCTGACAATAAATTGACTGCCTTGACCCACTTTGCTGTTGACTTTAATTTTGCCACCAAATGGCTTTAATAATTCAATACAGGTATAGAGTCCTAAGCCGGTTCCGGTTGGTTCGCCCAGTTGCTTCTCTGAACCTTTGGCGGGCTTTGAAGTATAAAAAGGATCGAAGATTTGGGGGATGTCTTCTAGAGGAATGCCGCAGCCTGTATCGTGAATTTCCAAGTAAATATAGCTTTCATCTTGATGCGTGCAAGCAGTCAGTTCTTGGATCTTGCAATCCCACATCGCATCTAGAGCATTATTAATTAAATTATGGATAACTTGGGAAATATGAGAATAAATTAAAGGAATGGCTGGCAAGTTTTCATCGAGGTTATATTTCTTGTTAATGCGATGTTTAAAGTGCAGGTTGGCATTCAAGAGCGTAAATTCTTGTTCGATGACTTGATTCAGGTTCAGCAAGCTGAGGGAAAGCTGGCGATCGGATACGCTTTTAATTAGCAAGTTGTCCATAATTTGCTGAATTTCGATAGCAGCAATTTTAATGTCTCGATTGATCTCTTCGTACTCAAAATCTGTATTTCGACGAATTTTGAGATCCAAAAGATCGCTACAAATCATAATGGTTTGCAGCGGATTTTTGAAGTTATGAACAATTCCTTGGGTTAAGCGTCCAATTAAAGCGGTTTTCTCTTGTTCGATAAGCTGTTGAGTTTTCCGCTGAACCAATTTTTCTAGATTGCTGTTGAGATCGAGCAGTTGTTGGTTCTGTTCCATTAACTGATTGTGCAATCGTTGAATCATTAATTGATTTTCAACTCTAGCTAGAACCTCAGAAATTTGAAAGGGTTTTGTGATGTAATCGACTCCTCCAACTTCATCC